>DSBF01000418.1 GCA_011049495.1 Ignavibacteria bacterium | reverse complement strand
TATCACCGATATAGAAATATGTTTTTTCATTACAGAATTTTAAGTCTTGGGGAACATTAGAAACAGAAGCAGATTGATGAATAATTACATTGTTACCGATTCTTGCGCCATCATATACAACAGCATACGGTCCTATAAAGCAGTTGTCCCCAATTTCAACATCATCATGAATTATTGCAAAAGGTGCCACTTTAATATTCTTGCCGATTTTGGCTTTTGAACTTACGATTGCTGTACTATGAATTTCACTCATAATATACCGGGTTTTATTCTTCATGTGATTGAGGTTCTTTATCCACAATCGCCGCCATCATTTCCGCTTCGGCGGCTAAACTATTTTCGACAAAGACTGTTCCTTTTATTTGGAAATAATTCTTCTTTCTAGAAACAAGATCTACTTCAATTCTCAATTGATCTCCCGGTACAACAGGTTTTCTAAATTTAGCATTATTGATTGCAGAAAAATATACAAGATGATCTTCAGGATTTTTTACACAGTTTAGCAAAAGAATTCCCCCGGTTTGTGCCATCGCTTCAATTAATAAAACTCCGGGCATTACCGGTTGACCCGGGAAATGTCCTTGAAAAAAGGGCTCATTAATAGTTACCGATTTGATTCCAACAACTTTCTTATCAAGTTCTAACTCAACAATTTTATCAACGAGAAGAAATGGGTAGCGGTGGGGGAGTATTCTTTGGATTGCATTAACATCAAGAACAACTCCCTCGGTTTTCTTAAACTGATATTTTCTAACTAATTTTTTCTGCTGATATAACTTTCTAATTTTTTTTGCGAACTCTACATTTGCTTTGTGTCCCGGTCTTGCCGCTAATATTTGTGCTCTTATCGGAACACCGATTAAAGCAAGGTCGCCGATCATGTCCAACAATTTGTGTCGCACCGGTTCATTTTTAAAACGAAGTAATTTGTCATTTAAGAATCCCGTTGGTCCAATTTCAACTTTATCCTTAAATCCAATCTTTTCCATTATTCTATCAATACCTTTTTGGTCAATATCGTGATCAACGATGACAACCGCGTTATCTAAATTCCCGCCTTTAATTAATCCGGCATCTACCAGTTGCTCAACCTCGCTTAGAAAACAAAATGTACGTGCCGGTGCAAACTCGGTTACAAATTCTTTTTCAAGATCAAACAAACCGGTGTGCTGGCTTCCGAGTGCGGGATTAAAATAATCAACCATAACAGTAATTCTATAACCATCCAAAGGAAGAGCAACAATATCAATTTGGTTGTCTTCATCGTGATGGAGAACAGTTTCATCAATAATTAAATAATCTTTCGGTTCGTCTTGAGTTGCAAAACCGGCTTCCAATAATTTTTCGACAAAAGGCATTGAACTGCCGTCGCCAACTGGCGGTTCAATTCCGTCAATCTCTATTTTTATGTTATCTATTTGCAAACCGACAATCGCGGCTAAAACATGCTCGATAGTATGAACTTTTGCATCACCCAAACCAATGGTTGTTCCTCTCGAAATATCAACAACGTAATCTGCATTGGCAGGAATTTCCGGGTTTCCTCCTAAATCGGTTCTGACAAATTTAATACCGTAATTTTCCGGTGCAGGTTTAAATGTTAATGTTGATTTAGTTCCTGTATGTAAACCATCCCCTGAAATTGAAATGGGTCTTTTAATAGTTCTTTGTAGTTCGAGCATTATTTTACCTTTTGATTTTGCTTTTCAAGTTCTTCAATTTTCTTTTCCAAATTTTGAATACGTTCAACATATTTGGGCAGATTTTTTAAGTGAGCTTCCAATCTCATTGTTAAACCGATTTCTTTTGCAGGTGAACCAAAATACTTGCCGCCTTTAGTAATCGCTTTTGCAACTCCTGATTGTGCACCAATTAGAGTACCATCGGCAATCTCAATATGTCCGACAATTCCAACTTGTCCACCGAACATACAATTTTTACCAACCTTAGTACTTCCGGAAATACCGGTTTGTGCAGATATTACGGTGTTCTCTCCTATAATAACATTGTGTGCAACTTGAACAAGGTTATCAATTTTCACTCCTCTTCTTATAATTGTTGATCCGAGAGATGCTCGATCAACAGATACATTTGAACCAAGTTCGACATTATCTTCAATAATAACATTACCTATCTGAGGAATTTTTTGGTAAACTCCATTCTCATCCGGTGTAAATCCAAATCCATCCGAACCTATAACAGTACTTGAGTGAATAATAACATTATCTCCGATTATGCAATCTTCTCGTACCGTAACATTTGGATAAAGCAAAGTGTTTTTGCCGACAATTACATTATCCATTAATACAGTATTTTGCATAATCTTAGTATTGTCACCAATTTTACAACCTTTTGAAATAGAAACATTTGCGCCGACAGCAACATTTTTTCCGAGTTTAACCGTCGGATCAATTACAGCAGATGGATGGATTCCTTCTAAATCAATTTTTGTAGTAAAATAATTTTCCAATATTTTTTGAAGTGATGCGAGGGGATTATCGGTAATTATATAAGTAAGGTCATCCCTTTTTAACTCAAAATCTTTTTTTATTAAGATGATCTTAGCTCTGGTAGAATCCAGGTATTTAACGTAAGAAGGATGGTAAAGGAAAGATAGATCGCCTTCAACAGCTTCTTCAATTTTTGCCACGTTATTAAACTCGGCATCGGGATTACCCGAAATAATTCCGCCGACTAAGTCGGCGGCATCCCTAACTTTAATTTTCATATGGAAATTTATTTGTCTATTTCCAACATTTCAAGAACTAATGGGGTAATATCGTGTTCTTGTTTTGTGTACAAGAAGATTATATCACCACTTTTATCAAAAACAAAATCTAAATCAAGTTCTTCGGCAACATCTTGAATAACGTTAAAAACTTTATTCTGAACCGGTTCCATCAATTCTGTTTGTTTCTTAAAGAGTTCTCCGGTTGGTCCGAATTTTTGCTGCCTAAAGGTTGAAATCTTATTTTCAAGAGCAACTAATTCTCTTTCGGTTTCAACTCTTTTTTGATCACTCATGATTAGCTTACGCTTTTCGTAATCATCGTATTTCGTTTTCCATTCGTTTTCCATTTTTTTCAATTCTTCCTGCCATTCGGCAATAAGCGCATCAAGTTTTGCTTGTGCATCGGCAGCATCAGGAAGTTGAGTTAATATGGTGTTGGAATCTACATAACCGATTTTTAACTGTGCATTAACAGATAAAACGGTTAATACAATTAACAAAACAAAAAGTAATTTTTTCATAATGTTTAGTTACCTAAATTATTTTCCTCGTTTAAGGTTATCAAGAACCTTGAAGGTAATATCGTATTCTTGATCAGCATAAAGAAGAACTACATCACCGGCTTTATCAAAAACGAAATTCATACCTTCTTCTTTAGCAACTTTATCAATTGCGTCAAAAACTCTTTCCTTAATCGGACCGAGCATTTGTTCCTGTTTTGCGTATAGTTCACCTGATTGCTGATTATATTTTTGTTGTCTGAATTGATCAAGTCTTTGCTGCTGTAAAACAATTTCCTGTTCTCTTTGTGCTCTTGCCTCTGCCGTCATAGTTTCGAGTTGCTGTTGATATGATTGATAAGCTTGCTGAAGAGCAACGGTCATGCTGTCAATTTGTTTATTCCAGCTTTGTATAAGTGCATCCAAATCACTTTGAGCTTTTATTGCCGGAGGAAATTGATTTAAGATTACCTGAGAATCAACGTAACCAATTTTAACAGGCGAACTTTGAGCAGAAACAGCAACAGTTAAAAACAGAAGAATTGATACGAATAAAAATAGCTTTTTCACTTTTACCTCATTATTATTATTAATTAAAATCCTCTTCCAAATTGAAAATGGAACTGCCATTGTGGATCTTGTCCATCAACAGAAGGTCTGTCAAAACCGTAACCGAAATCAAATCCAATTAAACCAATTGGATTGATCAAAATTCTTGCACCAACACCGACTGATCTTTTTAAGTCAAAAAAGTCTGTGCTCGGTATATCAAAATAAACATTTCCTGCTTCGGCAAATACTAAAAAGTAAAGTGGTATTGGGTCTAATGTAATAGCGGCTCTAATTTCGGTAGTATATTTAGTCATTACTCTACCACCGATAATTTCATTTATATCGTTAGGATTTTTCGGTCCAACCGAACGATCATCGTAACCTCTTAAAGGAGTAGTAGCAATGATTAAACCGTTACCCCCCATAAAATAATATTCAAATGGATTGATCGGTGTTCCGGATCTTAACTCATCCATATAACCGATACTGACCGAAGTATAAAACGAGAGTCTGTTTGAATTAAATAGACGTTTGTACCAGTCAAAGTTGAATTCAAATTTGTAGTAATCAACTTCACCCGGAAGTAAAGGACCACCGTTAAGCTCTCCGGTAAGGGAAAATTTTGTGCCTCGCGAAGGAAATATCGGATTATCTATATCGCTTCGCGAAATGGTTGCTCCAACCGAATATTGCCGCGATAATCCTTCGGTGTAAAAACCTCTTCCTTCAATAATATCGTTATACTGGAATTTAAATCTTCCTTGTACATAAAAGAAGTTATCCGGCCAAGTTAATCTTCTTCCGAGTTTAAAAGTTATACCAGATTGTCTTAAGTCATAAATATAACGC
>DSBF01000317.1 GCA_011049495.1 Ignavibacteria bacterium | reverse complement strand
TTCGATAAACGGGATTAAATAAGCAACGGATTTTTTCATTACCCTTGCACTTTTTACAACTTGAGGTAAAAACATTTTGCCCGAACCGAAAAGATCACCGACAATGTTCATTCCATCCATTAATGGTCCTTCAATTACTTGAAGCGCAGATGGAAATTTTTTGCGGGCTTCTTCAGTATCCGTTTCGATAAAGTCGGTAATGCCTTTTATAAGTGAATGTTTTAGTCTTTCTTCTACAGAAGAATTTCTCCATTCAGCAGTTTGAATTTCCGATTTATCTTTTTGTTTAACATTTTCAGCAAATTCTGTTAATCGTTCGGTTGCATCTTTCCGTCTGTTCAGTATTACATCTTCAACTCTTTCTAATAATTCTTTTGGGATTTCTTCATAAACTTCAAGTTGACCGGCATTAACGATTCCCATATCCATACCGGCTTCAATGGCGTGATATAAGAATGCTGAATGAATTGCTTCTCTTACAATATCATTTCCTCTAAAAGAAAAAGATACGTTGCTTACTCCACCGGATACTTTTGCAAGAGGAAGATTTTTCTTTATCCATTTTGTTGCTTCGATATAATTTATTGCATACTCGTTGTGTTCTTCAATCCCGGTTGCAATTGCAAATATGTTTGGATCAAAAATTATATCCTGCGGAGGGAAGCCAACTTGTTCTGTTAATATTTTATAAGCACGTTCGCATATTTTTATTTTGCGTTCATAAGTATCTGCTTGTCCGTCTTCATCAAATGCCATAACTATTACAGCAGCTCCGTATCTCATTACCTTTTTTGCATGATTGATAAATTCTGCTTCACCTTCTTTCAAGCTGATTGAATTAACAATTCCTTTTCCTTGTAAACATTTCAATCCGGCTTCAATAACAGACCACTTGGAAGAATCAAGCATTATGGGAAGTTTAGCGATATCAGGTTCGGATGAGAGTAAATTCAGAAATTTTACCATTACTTTTTCTGAATCAATCATTCCTTCGTCCATGTTTATATCTAATACCTGTGCGCCGCCTTCAACTTGTTGACGGGCAACGGATAAAGCTTCTTCATAATTTTCTTCTTTAATTAATCGAGCAAACTTTTTTGAACCGGTAACATTTGTCCTTTCACCAATGTTTATAAAATTTGAATCGGGTCTAAATACCAAAGGCTCCAATCCGCTTAATCTTAAATAAGGTTCAACTTTTGGAATCTTACGAGGTTTATGCTTTGCTACCATTTCAGCAAAAACTTTTATGTGATCCGGAGTTGTTCCACAGCATCCGCCGACAATATTATAAAAACTGGCTTCGGCAAATTCATCTAATACTTTTTTCATTGCTTCGGGTGATTCATCATATTCGCCAAACTCATTCGGCAGACCGGCATTAGGGTAAATTGATATATAACAATTTGCGATCTTCGATAACTCTTGGATAAACGGTCTCATTTGTTTTGGACCGAGAGAACAATTAAGTCCAACACTCAATAAATTTTTTACATGTGAAATAGAAATCCAAAATGCTTCGGTAGTTTGTCCCGATAATGTTCTTCCGCTTTGGTCAACAATTGTACCGGAAATCATAATTGGGACTTCTTGATTTCTTTCTTCCAGCAAATCTTGAATAGCAACCAAAGCAGCTTTAGCATTTAGTGTATCAAAAATAGTTTCGACTAATAATATATCTGCACCACCATCAAGCAAACCCGTAACTGCTTCTTTATATGATTGATAAACTTCATCAAAAGTAACTGCTCTATAACCCGGGTCATTCACATCAGGAGAAAGGGAGAGAGCTTTATTCATCGGTCCGATTGCACCTGCAACAAATCTTGGTTTACTCGGATTGTTTTTCATTACTTCATCAACGGCAGATTTAGCAATTTTTGCGGCAGCTTTATTTATCTCATAAGCAAGGTGTTCTGTTTTATAATCGGCTTGTGAAATTGATGTACCGTTAAAAGTATTTGTTTCAATAATATCCGCACCGGCTTCAAGATATTGTTTGTGTATTTCTTTAATTATCTGTGGTTGTGTTAAGGAGAGAATGTCGTTGTTACCTTTTAATTCGTTTGAATGATTTTTAAATCTTTCACCGCGATAATCGGCATCGGTTAATTTATATCTTTGAATCATGGTTCCCATCGCACCATCTATAACCATGATTCTTTCATTAAGTGTATTTTTTAATTGATCAATAAGCATAACTATAGTATAACCTTTCTTTGAAGATGAAGCCCAATATAGTTAAATTAGCTTTCAATATAAATTGATAGGAGTAAGTATAACTATGATAATTGTAACAGGCGGCGCAGGTTTTTTAGGTAGTGCAACTGTTTGGAAACTTAATCAAATAGGTAGAAGCGATATTGTAATAGTTGATGAATTGAGAGACGGTGAAAAATGGAAAAACTTGAACGGACTTTCATATAAGGACATATATCACAAAGCAGATTTTCTTGATATGGTTTTAGATAATGAAGTTCCTTTCAAACCGGAAGCTATAATTCATCTCGGTGCTTGCTCTTCAACTACCGAAAAGGATGCTGATTATCTTTTGCACAATAATTTCGTTTATACAGTTGAACTCGCAAAGTATGCTCTGGAAAGAGATATAAGATTTATTTATGCATCATCAGCTGCTACATACGGAAGCGGTGAAAAAGGTTATGATGATAATGAAGATCAACTGGAAAGTTTAAGACCGCTTAATATGTATGGTTACTCTAAACAAATGTTTGATCTTTGGGCAAAGCAAAATAAAGTTTTAGATAGAATTGTCGGTCTAAAATATTTTAATGTATATGGACCGAATGAATTCCACAAAGGAGATATGAGAAGTGTTGTTCATAAATCTTTCGAACAAATTAGAGACACCGGGAAAGTTAAACTTTTTAAATCAAACGATGATAAATATGAAGACGGCGGACAGATGCGTGATTTTATTTATGTGAAAGATGCTGTGGATATGACTTTATTCTTTCTTGATAATTTTGAAGCAAATGGAATTTTCAATATAGGTACAGGCAAAGCCAGAACGTGGAATGATTTGGTTAAGTCGGTTTTTACTGCGATGAATAAACCGGTTAATATTGATTATATAGATATGCCGGGGCATTTACTTGGTAAATATCAAAATTTTACAGAAGCAAAGAATGATAAATTGAAAAAAGTTGGTTATTCAAAAGAGATTACCTCTCTTGAAATTGGTGTCGAGGATTATGTGAAGAATTACCTGCTTAAGAACGAGTACTTGGCTTGGTGAGAATGTATTATAAATTAAGATACCCACTTTCGCGGGTATGACATTTTTTTTCTTACTGTCATTCCCGCATGCTTTAAGCGGGAATCCCATTTCATATTCAGAGTGTAGAGGGTGAATCAATATTATTTGTACATAATGACAAACAAAAAATATGGCACTTTATATACCGGTGTTACAAATGATTTAGTGAGACGAGTAAGTGAGCATAAACAAGGAGTGATAAAAGGATTTACAAAAAAATATAATCTAAAGATGCTGGTTTACTATGAAATTTATAACGACATAAAAGAAGCAATCAAAAGAGAAAAAGCAATAAAAAAGTGGAATCGTAAGTGGAAAATTGAATTGATTGAAAAAATGAATCCGGATTGGAATGATTTATACAATGAAATAATTTAAGAATTATATAAGAGATACCCGCTTCCGCGGGTATGACTAAAAGTCTCTAGAGAAGGATTAAAATGAAACTCGCAACACTCTGCTATGTTCAAAAAGAAAATAAAACATTAATGCTTTACCGTAATAAAAAGAAAAACGATTACCACGAAGGCAAGTGGAATGGTTTGGGCGGTAAGTTTGAACTTGGCGAATCTCCGGAAGATTGTGCTATTAGAGAAATAAAAGAAGAAGCCGGGTTAACGGTAAAGAATCTAATCATGAAAGGATTTATTACATTTCCATTATTTGACGAGGTCGATGATTGGCATGTATTTCTTTTTGTAATAGATAAATTTGAAGGTGAGTTAATTGATTCACCCGAAGGCGAACTCGAATGGATAGAAAATGATAAGTTGTCAGAAATAAATCTTTGGGAAGGAGATAAGATTTTCATCCCATGGTTGTTCGAAGATAAATTTTTCAGTGCTAAGTTTAATTATGAAAACGGTAAGTTTGTTGATTATGAAGTGAATTTTTATTGAGAGATACCTGAATAATATTACTGATGGTTGAGATGAATTCCATTCGGATAATATATACCCAAAATCTGTATCCGCCGAAACTATTATCATACCATTATCTTTTGCATATTGGAAAATTTCTAAATCAGTTGCTCTCGACAGACCAATATCATAAACATGCGTTGCTTGAAAATTTAATCAGGAAAGTAATTGCTTCAATTTCGGCGAGAGATTATTATCTAATAAAAAATGCATTATAGTGAAAGTGGAATTTCACGTGTTTTAGTTAAATAACTTGCGTATTCGAAACATGCCTGAATGTCTTCTTTCTGAAGCTCCAGATAAGTTGTAAGAATTTCTTTTTCGGTTTTCCCTTCGGCAAGTAGTTGTAAGATAGTTGCAACCGGAATACGAAGGTCCCTTACAATCGGGACCCCGCCCATCTTTTTCGGATCGGTTTTAATTCTATTTAAATGAGTCATTTG
>DSBF01000315.1 GCA_011049495.1 Ignavibacteria bacterium | reverse complement strand
CAACTCAATTTTTTCATCACTATTCAGACCGGTTAGCAAACTCAAGTTATTGAAATATTGATTCTTCTTGAGTTCGACTTCGGTTACTATTGATTTTATTTTATTCACTTCAACAAGGATTCTTCGGTACTCGTAATCCGATATATCACCTTCATCCAACCGGTGCATTGAAGCGGCAGCTAGCTCATCAAGATGATTTAAGAAACTCTCAAACTGTGTTGATAAATTGTCATAAAGAAGAGCAGCGTAATATTCCGAGCGGACATCGGCGGCAGTCTTCGTTTTCAACCTTTCGTATAAAAGTTTCTCAACATCTTTTGCTTTTTCTTTTGAATTAATTCTGCTCCATCTATTCCAAAGAAAATTAAGCGGCATTGTGCCGGATGCGATCCACTCATTGTAAGCTAAATTACCGAATTCAAGATCTTCTCTAGAATAAGAAAATGTTGGGTTAGGGAGTCTAGCAGATTTACCGATTTCTATATCGGCTCTATTTAATTCCGCCGATTGTTTTTGTAATTCGATGTTATTTTCAAATGCGAGTTTAACCGCATCTTCAATTGTTAATTTATTTTGTGCTGATGCAGCGATTGCAAAAAACAACAGCACTATCAAGAGACTAAATTGCCTCACGATACCTCCGTAGTAAATTTTAAAATTGTCAGATAATATTAGGTTTGCTTATGCAAGCGGGGGTGAAACGTTGGTCGCGGTTTGGACGCACCTATCCCGTAGAAGAAAGTTTATTGGTTTCTTCTCGAGAACTCTTTTGTTGTAGTTATGCTCTTCATTTGTTGATGATAAATCTAAAAATGTAATAGGAACAAAATTCTGCTCAACTCTTTTAGTTGTGATAGTAGTAGCGCTGCTTAACTTCACGAAGTGGAAATGGTGATCTGTGGATTCATCTAAGTTGTGAGAATGAGTTTCTTCACCTGAATGATCATCGTGAGAATTTTCGAATAAATGTGAGTGAAACTTATGATGATCGTTGTGAGATAGTTCATCAGCGTGATGATGGAAATACGGGCTGAGCAAAAACGAAAATATATAAATCAGCGGCAGCAGATAAACTATTGAGCGATATGTTTTGCTTTTATGAATCATTAATAATGTGCAAACATATAAACTTATTTCAGCAGTCGCAATAAAATAAGACTTAACCTCTAAAAAAGTAATAAATAGAAAACCCCGATTTCAAAAATTAGAAAACGGGGTTTTATCTATAAAGTGGGAATTAGCGCATTAACAGCATCTTCTTGGTGCTTATATAATTACCACTCCGTAATTGATAAAAGTAAACCCCACTAGCAAGATTGTTTGCATCGAATTCAACTTCGTATGTACCGGGTGTATTAATTTCATTTAAGAGAGTTTTTACTTCTTTACCGAGAATGTCATAGACAGTTAACTTTGTTTGCGGGACTGTCTCAAAGTAGTTCAATCACAAAATTGATTCAAGTTTTCCAATTTCATCTTCACTTAAAACCAAATTATGTGCGGACATAACTTCTTCTGCTTGTCTTGCATTTCTTGCACCTACAATTGCAGCGGTTACAGCTTCGTGTTTCAATGTCCACGCAATTGCAACTTCACCAACATGACGATTATGAGCGGATGCGATTTGTTTCATTACTTCAACAAGTTTCAAATTTTTACTGAGATTAGGTTCTGTAAAATCCCGCGCACCTTTTCGCCAATCATCTTCCGGCAACTTTTCAATTTTTTCACGATTGTATTTTCCGGTTAATATTCCGGATCCCATCGGGGAATAAACAATAACACCGATATTTTGTTTTTTAACATAAGGGAGAATTTCATTTTCAATATTGCGGCTTATTAAACTATACTTTGGCTGAAGTGATGTAATCGGTGCAATTGTTTCTGCAATTTTCATCTGCTCAACATTAAAATTTGATACCCCTATGTATCGTACTTTTCCTTCTTCCTTTAATTTAGCCAACATTTCCCACGCTGGTTTAATTTTTTCATCATCATCCGGGGGCCAGTGAATTTGATAAAGATCGATTGTGTCAATTTGTAATCTTCGTAAACTATCTTCACATTCCTTTCTTATAGATTCGGGATCGTGAGTTTTTCTTACATGACCATTTTGATCCCAAACCAGAACGCATTTGGTAAATACATAGGGTTTATTTCCGCCATATTCCTTTATAGCTTTGGCGACAACTTCTTCAGAGTGACCGATACCATAAACTGCCGCTGTATCAATCCAATTAATTCCCATATCCAATGTTTTATGTATTGCTTCTATAGATTCATTATCATCTTGTTCGCCCCAGCCAAAATCCCAACCAGCGCCACCGATAGCCCAAGCGCCGAACCCGACTCTTGTTATTTCTAAATCGGAATTACCTAATTTTCTTTTTCCCATTTTATCTCCGTATTTGTTCAACCTTATTTTAGTGTAATAACTTTTTCAACCGATTTCAAGAGTTCACCGCTTCTAACAAGATTAATTACTTTTTGAATATCATCATACAGCAATCTATCTTTTTTCAACGGTTTAACTTGTGTTCTAATTTTTTTATAAAGCGCATTAGTACCTTTACCCGGTTTTAGGGGCTTCAAAAATTCAATTCCCTGTGCAGCAGTTAGATATTCAATTGCAATAACGGTTTCAACATTTTTTAAAATTTCATAACACTTACGTGCGGCTATTGAACCCATCGAATTATGGTCCTCTTGATTTGCCGAAGTGGGTATAGAATCAACACTTGCGGGATGTGCTAATGTTTTATTTTCCGAAACAAGAGCAGCCGCAGTATATTGCGCAATCATTAACCCGGAATTAAGTCCACCGTGCTCTGTTAAAAATCTAGGTAATTGACTTAATGAACCGTTGACCAATCTTTCAATTCTTCTTTCTGAAACACTTGCTAATTCAGCTAAAGCTATTGACATAAAGTCCATTGCGAGTGCCATCGGCTGTCCGTGGAAATTTCCACCTTCTCTGTGATCTCCTTGATCAGGAAATATTAAAGGATTATCATTTACCGAGTTTAATTCTATTTCTACTTTAGAACAGCCGTAATCAATTGCATCACGCGATGCGCCGTGTATTTGTGGTATACATCTTATTGAATATGAATCCTGTATGCGCGGATCATTTTCCAAATGTGATTTTCTTATTTCACTGCCCTTGATTAACTCCAACATATTTTTAGCGGTAATAATTTGTCCGGGAAACGGACGAAGTTTATGAAGACGTGCATCATAAGCTTTATCAGTTGCACGTAAAGCTTCATGAGATAGTGCGGCACTTCCGTCTGCAAGCTTGTTTAATTTTCTTGCACGGTTACAAATCACCGAAGCAAACGCAGTCATCATCTGTGTTCCGTTAATAAGAGCGAGACCTTCTTTTGCTTTTAGTTTTACGGGAGTTAATCCATATTTTCTCAGAGCTGCTTTTGATGAGATTGTATTCGAAAACTTGTCTGTCTCTTCAGTAACTTTTTTAAATACTTGCACCTTACCTTTTCCAATCATGCCTAAGACGAGATGAGCAAGTGGCGCCAAATCACCGCTTGAGCCGACCGAGCCTTGTGATGGTATAACGGGAATAATATTGTTGTTCATCATATCAATTAATAACTGCAAAGTTTCCAAACGAATCCCCGAATGACCTGAAGCGAGAGCGTTTACCCTTAGCAGCATCATAATTTTAACAATAAACGGAGGGAGATTTTCACCTACTCCTGTTGCATGACTAACAATTAAATTTTCTTGTAGCTGATCATTTTCATCTTTTGAAATTTTTACATTGGCAAATTCACCGAATCCCGTAGTAACACCATAAACGACTTTATCTTCCGAGACCCATTTTTCAACAAGCGCGCGTGCTTTATTTACTTTTTTCTTTGCATCGATTGTTAATTCTACGGTTGGATTTTCTTTTAAGAAGAAATCAATCTTCTCAAGTGTGAGTGATTTGCCGTCCAAAGCTAATTTCATTTTCTGCCCCTATTGTAATTGCTGGAATTCATATTACAATTTATTTCTTAAATCCCCATTGAAAAATATGTTAGTGTTTTTATTCAAGTATTTTTAAAAGTTTCATTCCTTTTTCCGTAATTCTATACTTTTGCAAACGACTTCTTGGTTTATCCGGAACTGTTAATTCCAGTAAATTGTTTTCTATTAGTGGAATAATATTGTTCACATAATTTTTAGGGTGATTTGATATATTCAAATAGTTCAATATTGTTTGCCTTTTTTGCGGAGAAGTACAAAGATCTAAAATGCCCAACAAAGCCTTAATTTTTTTTGTTGGTATAACACTTTTAACCTGTTCCCTAACTTGTACACTAACTTGCTCACCATAAGTCTCTATGCTGTCCACAACTTCTTCTAAGTTATTTATAATAAAGAAGTTAGCTTGCTCACTAACTTGTACACTGACTTGTACACTTTCGGAAATTAGAGCAAAACTAGGATGGGTAAAAAAAGTAGTCTTAAAGTATGTTCTGTTCTCATCTGTTTCGAATACAGGTGGAGGAGAGCCATTTTTCTTCATCGCGTCAATTATTGTCGGGATGCCGGTAGCTCTTCCTTCGGTAAGATGAAGATCTTTTAAAAATTCACCGATTCTCCTGTTCCTGTACTTGCGTATATCAAATTGATT
>DSBF01000346.1 GCA_011049495.1 Ignavibacteria bacterium | reverse complement strand
TATGTTTATAATCGTTTTTACATTAATGATTGGCGGGGTAGTGGGAGTTATATCTCAAAACGGCGGGACCGCAGGGCTAGCAAATTTGATTACACGTTACGCAAAAAAAGCTAAGTCGGGTCTTATATCAAGCTGGTTGATGGGTATGGTAGTGTTCTTTGATGATTATGCAAATTCTTTGATTATCGGTAATATGATGAGACCTATTACAGATAAACTCAGAATATCAAGAGAGAAGTTGGCATACATTGTCGATTCGACTGCGGCACCGATTGCGAGCGTTGTTTTAATAAGCACATGGATCGGCTACGAACTCGGATTAATAAATGACGGATTAAAAAGTATCGGTTCGGATGCAAATGCCTACGATGTTTTTCTTCAAACAATACCTTATCGTTTTTATCCTATTGCCGCAATGTTTTTTGTGTTTTTAACATCCGTTATGAGAAGAGATTTCGGACCAATGTATAAAGCGGAAAAAAGAGCAAGTCTTACCGGACAATTATTTGAAAGAAACTCAAAGATAGACGGCTTCAAAGAGAGTGAATCAGAATTATATACCGGTGAAAAATCAAGATGGTGGAATGGGGTTATTCCAATATTTATAATTTTATTCGGTACTATCGCCGGTATGGTATACACCGGTATGCTCGCAATTGAAGCTGCAGGCGACAATGATTTTTCCGTACAGAATATTATAAGTAATTCCGATTCATATTCATCTCTTTTATGGGCAAGTTTTACCGCTAGTGTTGTTGCTATTATAATGAGTTCATGGCAGCGAATATTAAAAATAAATGAAGCAATAAACGCTTGGCATAGCGGTGTCAAAACAATGTTGCTTGCAGCTATAATTTTAGTTTTTGCTTGGGGAATAAGTGATATTACAAATCAACTAAAGACCGCTGATTATCTCATCTCAATTTTAAGTGATGCAATTGACCCAAGATTTTTACCGGTATTAGTTTTCTTAGTTTGCGCATTGATTAGTTTTTCAACCGGAACAAGCTGGGGCACAATGGCAATTGTAATGCCGATTGTAATTCCGCTTGCCGCAAAAATGGTTGAAGTGAGTCATCTTCCTGATTCGGAAACACATTTGATTATTATCGGAGTTGTTAGTTCTGTCCTAGCCGGGTCTGTATTTGGTGATCATTGTTCACCGATTGCAGATACAACTATTCTAAGTTCGATGGCTTCTCAATGTAATCATATCGATCATGTTAAGACTCAACTACCGTATGCAATTCTTGTCGGTGTATTGTCGATGCTGCTCGGCGATTTACCAACTGCATTCGGATTAAACCCGTTCATTTCTATCGGGTTGATATTTCTTGTATTGTTCGGTGTATTATATTTCTTCGGGAAGAAAGTACCGGAGGCTAAAGAGATTTAGTTTTATTCAAGTAATAATTCTTAACCTTCTCTGCTTTTGATTTGCCAATTACGTTAGCAAGTTCTGCAGTTGCCGCATTCTTTATTTCATCGATACTATTAAAACTGATTAATAATTTTTCTGCAACTTTAGGTCCGATACCCGGAATCTCGGTCAACTCGGTTTGTAATGTTCGTTTGTCTCTTCGAAGTCTGTGAAAAGTAATTGCAAAACGATGTGCTTCATCGCGCAAATGCTGAATCAATTTCAAACTTGATGAAGTTTTGGGAATGCTTTGTGATTCGGATATACCGGGAAGGAAAATTTCCTCTAATCTTTTCGCAAGCCCAATAATCGGTTGATTTTTTATCCCAAGTTCTTCAAGAATTTCAAGTGCCGAAGATAATTGACCTTTACCGCCGTCAACAATTATTAAATCCGGTAATTGCTCGTTGTCTTCGAGGAGTCTTTTGTATCTTCTTCTAATTACTTCCCGCATACTTGCAAAATCATCGGGACCTTCAACTTCATTTATAATATATTTTCTGTATAAACTTTTTTTCGGCTTTCCGTCAACAAAAACTACCATACTTGCAACAGTATCGGTTCCTTGCAGGTTTGATATATCGAAACATTCTATTTTACGGGGGAGGGCTTTTAGTCTTAAATCTCTTTGTAATGCGGAAAGAACATAAGGAACATTTCCTTCTTTTTTCATTCTCTGAAGTTGAATTTCCTTTAGTTGAAGTATTGCATTCTGTTTACACATCTGAAGTAAAGATTTGGCTTCGCTTTTTCTTTGCGGTATAACAAAACTTACATTACGGTTCCCTTTTTTACTTAACCATTCTATCAATGCGTTCTTATCTATTGGAGTTTCTTCGACAATAATTTCTTTTGGTATGTCAACATATTCGTTATAATAGAATTTAATTATTGCATTGTAAATTTCATTTAGATCATCACTTCTTTCCGAACTTAAATTTAGCTGGCGTTTACCGACCAGTCTGCCGCTTCGTATATTCAAAATAGTCGAAGCAACATCTTTCCCTTCGATTGCTGCACTTATTATATCCTTATCGTCATTACTTTGCAGTACAATTTTTTGTTTGGAAGAATAAACTTCAAGCTGTTCGATTTTATCGCGGATTGATGCTGCTTTCTCGAATTCTAAGTTTGATGAGGCAGTGTTCATTTCTGTTTTTAAATCAGTAATTAATTCATCTGTTTTGCCGCGAAGAAGTTTTATTACTTGACTTACCATTCTGTTATAATCTTTCTCACTGATTAACCCTTCGCAAGGTCCGTCACATTTATTTATATGATAATCCAAACAGAGTTTGATTTTTTTTGATTTGATAACTTCGTCATCAATCCAATATTTACAGCTTCTGATTTTGAATAACTTGTTAATCATTCTAAGTGAAGCTTTCATGTTTTTCACATCGGTATAAGGACCGAAATATTTTGAACCATCTTTTTCAATAGTACGTGTTGAATAAATTTGGGGATATGGTTCATTGGTAATTCTGATGTAGGGGAATGATTTATCGTCTTTCAGATTAACATTATAACGTGGTTTATGCTGCTTGATTAAATTGTTTTCAAGAATAAGCGCTTCCATTTCACTGCTTGTGATTAATAATTCAAGATCAGTTACTTTTTCAACCATTATTTTTGTTTTAGGAGAATCAACCGAACTGTGAAAATAAGAACGAACACGGTTACGCAAATTTTTTGCTTTACCGATGTAAATAATTTTTCCTTTTTCATTTTTAAATTGGTAAACACCGGGTTCGGCGGGAAGATTTTGTAATTTATTTTCAAGTTGTTGATTCATAATAAAATTTAATTACCAATTTTTCATAAATAAAAAAGGCTGACAAATGTCAGCCCTAAAAATAATATTTCATCAATAATTAATTGAAAGAATAATTCTTCGGTATAACAACAATTCCTGTTTCGGTTACGGTAAATCTTTTCTTATCTTGATCGGGATCGAATCCGATTTCAAAACCTTCCGGAACAGTAACATTCTTATCAATTATTGCTCTTCTAATTCGGGCATGTCGCCCGATGTTAACATTATCCATAATAATTGAATCGGTAACATATGAATAACTGTTTATACGAACGTTGGGACCAAGAATTGATCTTTCAACTAATCCACCGGAAATAATTGTCCCATCCGTTATCAAAGAGTTGAACGCTCTTCCGACTCTTTCGCCCTCATGGGATAAAGTTTTAGCCGGTGGAAGTTGAATTTGACGGGTCCTTAGAGGCCATTTAACATCATATAAATTAAAATGAGGGCTAACATTCAACAAATCCATTGCAGCGGCGTAGTAGCTGTCAATAGTACCAACATCAACCCAGTAGGGGTCTGCTGTTTTGTTTTCATCAACAAATCTGAAAGAGTAAACGTTATATTTATTCTTGATCATATACGGAATTACATGCTTTCCAAAATCATCGCTTTCAACTTTTTCATCGCTCATTTTTTTAAGAACATCTTTAAGAACTTTTGTGTTGAAAATATAAATTCCCATATTAACAAAAGAATATCCTTCACGGTCCGGGCTTTCCGGCGGGTTTTTCGGTTTTTCTACAAATGATTTTACTTTGTAATTTTTATCAATATCCAATATTCCGAAGCGGGATGCCTGATCTTTGGGAGTATAAATACTTGCAATTGATAAATCAGCATCTTTTTCTGTGTGATACTGGAGCATTTTCATATAGTCCATTTTATAAATATGGTCACCGGATAATAACAACACCCAATTAAAATCATTTTCTCGAACCAAGTTTAAGTTTTGGAAGATTGCATTTGCAGTCCCCAAATACCAATTGTTGCTGATCTTTTGCTGAGGCGGAATCGAAAAAATAAATTCACCTAATTCATAATTAAAAATATTCCATGCCTCGTAAATGTGTTGATTGAGCGAATCCGATTTGTACTGTGTAAGTAAATAAATTTTTCGTAATCCGGAGTTCAAACAGTTAGATAATGCAAAATCAATAATTCTGTATTTACCTCCGAAAGGAACCGACGGTTTTGTGCGGTAAAGTGTGAGTGGATTTAATCGTTCACCTTGCCCTCCGGCAAGAATCATCGTTAAAGTAGCTCGTTGTAATGCTGAACCGGTGAATGCCATTGGTGGTCTCTCTGTTTTTATTTGTGAATATATTCATTTCACCTCTATTTGGCAAAAAAACAAATTGTTAAGAACACATTGTTAAGAACACATATCCATAATTTTTTCTCATATAAGTC
>DSBF01000305.1 GCA_011049495.1 Ignavibacteria bacterium | reverse complement strand
GAAGGATATTAAATCTGCATCTTAAAAGACTATACAACAGAAAATTGTCTTTTACGCATATTGTTGCATACACTCTTGTTCAAGCAGTAAAGAAAATGCCTAATATGAATAACTCCTTTGCCGTACTTGATGATAAACCTCACTTAGTAAAAAAGCCATACATCAATCTGGGATTAGCTGTAGATATCGAACGCAAAGACGGGACACGGTCATTAATTGTACCGAATATTAAAAAAGCCGGTAAGATGAACTTCAAACAATTTTGTGATGCTTACGATGAATTAATTAACAAAACAAAAACAGGTAAAATAGAACCGCAAGATTTTCAGAACTCTACAATAACATTAACAAATCCCGGAGGTATTGGTACAGTATCATCAACTCCTCGATTAATGACGGGACAAGGATGTATAATTGCAGTCGGTGCAATTGATTATCCCGCCGAGTTCAAAGCGATGCATCAAACCGCACTCGCAAGTTTAGGAGTCGGTAAAGTTATGAATATAACCAGCACGTATGATCATCGCGTAATACAAGGCGCTGAGTCCGGTGAGTTCTTAAAATACTTTGATGAACTTTTATTAGGCTACGATAATTACTATGAAAAGTTATTTGAAGATTTTGAAATTCCGCAGCGACCTGTAACCTGGCATACTGATACAACTTCTACTCCGAACGGCACTAATCAGAGCAATAGTGAAATAGAAAAGCAGGCAATTATATTACAGTTAATTAACATGTACCGTGTGCGCGGTCATTTAATTGCAAATCTCAATCCCCTTTCAAGTAAAGCTGCGTACCACCAGGAGTTAGACCCGGCTACTTACGGTTTTACAATTTGGGATTACGATAGAAGATTTATAACGGGTAATCTTGCCGGAATGGCAACCGGAACACTTCGAGAAATTTTAGATGCATTACATCAAACTTATTGCGAAATGATCGGTGTTGAATATATGCATATTCAAAATCCGGAAGAAAAATCTTGGCTTCAAAGTAAAATGGAACCTATCAGAAATCTCCCTGAATATTCACAAGAAATGAAAAAACGAATTATGGAGAAACTTATCATTGCCGAAGGTTTCGAACATTTTCTTCATACACGATTTGTCGGGCATAAACGATTCTCATTAGAAGGTTCGGAAACATTAATCCCGGTTATGGATCAACTTCTAAACAAAGCCGCTGATGACGGAGTTGAAGAAATATTTTTAGGAATGGCTCACCGCGGCAGATTGAATGTTCTTTCAAATATTATCGGGAAAGAATATGAAAAAATATTTTCGGAATTTGAAGAAGATATAAATCCCGATGCACCTCAAGGAACAGGCGATGTAAAATATCATTTAGGAGCTAACGGTCAATACGAAACAATTGAAGGGAAAAAAATCAATGTATCGATCGCATCAAACCCAAGTCATCTTGAATGGGTAAACCCGGTTGTTGAAGGCGTTGTAAGAGCAAAACAAACCCGTTCAAACGATACCGAAAGAAGCAAAATAATACCGATATTAATTCACGGTGATGCTGCGTTTGCCGGACAAGGCGTTGTTGCAGAGACTCTCAACTTATCGCAATTAAAAGGTTACAGAACAGGCGGTACAATTCATATTATTATTAACAACCAAATTGGATTTACAACTCCGCCCGAAGATGCGCGTTCTTCACCTTATGCAACGGATGTTGCGAAGATGGTGCAGGCTCCTATTTTTCATGTAAACGGTGATGACCCAGAAGCTTCAATCTGGGTAACCGAATTAGCGTTTGAATACCGACAGAAATTTAAGAAAGATGTTGTTATTGATTTATTCGGTTACCGCAGGCACGGTCATAACGAAGGCGACGACCCGGTTTACACTCAACCGCTTATGTATAGAAAAATTAAAGAGCATCCTTCGGTAAAACAGATATATCAGAATAAATTGATAATTGAAAAAATCTTTACCGAAAAAGAGATCAACAAACTCGATGATAAAATTTACAGCACACTCGATAAAGCATTAAAAGATTCTAAAAAAACAAAAGTTTCGTTTAG
Organism: Ignavibacteria bacterium; assembly: GCA_011049495.1. GTDB lineage: Bacteria > Bacteroidota > Ignavibacteria > Ignavibacteriales > Melioribacteraceae > SURF-28. The sequence continues at coordinate 2,619 of DSBF01000305.1, read as the reverse complement.
ACCGGATAGACCATGGGCAATCAGCAAAGAAGAATATCAAAAAAAATCAGCATCGGAATTTTCGCATCTTAACCTTACTGAATTGAATGAAATTGTAAAAGGACTAACGCGATTTCCGGATAACTTTACATTAAATCCCAAACTAAAAAAGCAAATAGAGAAAAGGAAAGAATTCTTTACCGGCAACGCAAGAATTGACTGGGCTTTTGGTGAAGCACTCGCTTTCGGGTCTCTATTAATAGAAAAAATTCCGGTTAGATTAAGCGGGCAGGATAGTGCACGCGGCACTTTTAGTCAACGACATTTAATATTGACTGATATTAACGACGGCACTGAAATCATTCCACATAATTCAATTAGAGATGAGCAAGCTTTTTTAGAACCGCTTGATAGTCTCCTTTCCGAAGCGGCTGTTTTAGGATTTGAATTCGGTTACAGTGTTGCAGACCCGAAAACTTTAGTTATGTAGGAAGCTCAGTTCGGTGATTTCGCTAACTCGGCTCAAGTTATAATTGATAATTTTATTTGCTGCTCGTATACAAAATGGAACTTGCCGAATAATTTAGTCTTACTTTTACCTCACGGTCAAGAAGGACAAGGTCCCGAACACTCAAGCGCACGATTGGAAAGATTTTTAATTTTGTGCGCGGAGAATAATATGTTTGTTACTAATCCGACCACACCTGCACAATATTTTCATCTGTTGAGAAGACATATTGTTGAAGGTATCGAAAAACCTCTTGTGATAATGACACCGAAAAGTTTATTAAGACTACCTGCGGCACGTTCGGAGATAAAAGAGTTTACCGATGGTGAATTCATTTCAATAGTAGACGACAAACGAGTAACTGATAAATCAAAAATTACTAATTTGGTTTTTACCAGCGGAAAAATTTATTATGATTTAACCAAGTATCAAGAAGCCGAACAAATTACAAACAGTGCCATTGTAAGAATTGAACAATACTATCCAATTGATATAGATGTGATAAAGAAAATTATTAAGTCGTACCCGAAGGTAAAAAAGATTAAATGGGTACAGGAAGAACCGCAAAATATGGGTGCATGGAATTTCTTATTCCCTAAATTTTTAGATGTGATGGGATCAAAAAATAAAGTTGAATATGTCGGTAAACCTGAAAGTCCGAGTCCCGCGCCCGGTTCGACAAAGATGCATACAAAATCTCAAGAAGCGGTAATAAAGAAAGCGTTTTCCTGACAAAACTTAAAATTATTTTACTTTCTTTAGTGAACTCCGTGCCTCCTTCGTGAACTTGGTGGTGAAGCTTTAACCACAACGAACACCAAGTTTACACTACGGACACAAGAACAACAACAAATCCAAAAATATTTGCTAAAAAGAGTTGCATCAATATCGCAATTGGATTATTTTATCTTTTGAATAAGGAAAATTAATCTAAAGAGAATAGATTTGATTCCTGCAAAAAATAATACTAACTACAGCACTAAACTTCCTACGCAAGTAAAACTAAAGTTACATTTCGAATTCTGCAAAAATACTCTGTTGAAGTCAAAAAACTTTTTTAAAGAATAGTATGAAAATAAAAGAGCTAAATAATATTATTAAGTCACCTTGCGCACAAACATTGAAGGTTGCTTGTTTTTAACCTTCAATGTTGCATTAATAGGCTAAAATTAAGTTACCTGAAAAGTCTGAAAACATGTAGCTTATTTAAAATAATTTTTTCTCTCATTTTTATTGACAAGTTCCGATGGGACAACAGTATTTTATCTGCAAATGAGAACAAAGTGGACATACCGATTCTTAGGGATGAGCCTTAAGGTTATTCAGTATCTATTTTTTTTGCTCATTTACAGATAAAATACTATAGAGTTATGTAGCTTAATTTTTGGGAGGTAATATGAAAAGAAGGATACTTTTTTTAATAATTATTTCTAGCTCTTTGTTTTTATATTCTTGTGCTGGTTCGAGTGTCTCATTAGTTGGTGGAAAGAATCCTGGTCATCCAGTTAATGTAATAGCGATAAATCCTAATGGTGGAATCTTAGGTGACGCAATAGCTATCGAATTAGCAAGATATGATATTAACGTTGTTGACCCTGCACAATTAACTAATCTTGTCGCACGGCTTAACCTTAATGAATTTGAAATAGGTACGCCACAGAATTTATTAAAATTGAAAGACGAGGGAATAGACGGTTATCTTATTGTCAAAGTGGCTTCGGGCTACGATGGACTTCCACAAAGTGCAAGTGTCCGATTAAATAGTACATATAATGGTCAATTAATTGCTGGTGTTTCTTGGCAAAATGGTTATGGTGGACAAGCGGGCTCAATGGCCGATAGAATGATGCGTTCGGACGTATCAAGTGCAGCAAAAGAAATTGTTGCCGAGTTAGTAAAAAATATTAAATGACAAATACAAAATTCAAAGCAAAATTAAGAATGAATATAAAATTAGTCATCATTTTGTTTTTTTCCATTGCCAGTATAACTTTTACACAAGTGGAGAAATCAGATAGTATCTTAAATAAGAACATTGATTCCACTGAAGTAAAATATTTTGATGAAAGCACCACAAATAATATCATCTCATTTTTTGAAAAATATCAAAGTTTTTTGGGTTCAATAATAGG
>DSBF01000583.1 GCA_011049495.1 Ignavibacteria bacterium | reverse complement strand
TATTTGAAACGATAAGAATAGTTCCCCTTGAGCTGCGAGAATTTATAAAGTCTATTGCATTACCAATCAATGAGGGGAGATTACTGTAATTAGCAAGATTTGCCGTTGTAATATTTGCAAAAGTATTTTCAATTGTGATACTGTCGGCAGGTAGCCACACTTCACTTATACGCTCAATATTCAATTTGGAGAAAGCAATATTAAAACTATCCGAGTCACTCAAGTAATTTAGCAGCGCCAACTTAACCCCGTTCAAAATATCTGTTTTGCTTAAAGAAGAGTTCGGAGATTCATAATCAAATAACACCATTACATTATTGCTTGCTTCGGTTGTCAATATTTCGGAAGGGAGAACCGCTAATTGGTAATAGTCTTCATTTCTTTCGGTGAAGGTACTTAAATAAAAACCGCTTTCCATTGGCGACTTAAGTGAAAACGTTAAACTGTTTCTTAAATATTCTTTAGGAATTACAACCGATTTGTATTCACCGAAGACAGTATCAACTTCCGATTCGAAATCCAGGTCATTGTATTCAAGAATTCCCGGGTTATCCCATTTCTCATTTGGGTAAACAACAAGTTTTAAATTCTCTACTTGGCTGGCAGAAGTTCCAAGAATTTCGACAGGTAAAGATGCGGTTACTAAATTGTTTGTCCAATTGGTCGGAACCATATAAGTTAACTTTACCTTTCTTGGCATTCCTTTCATAATTGGAAAAACTCTTAACTCATAGTATCCATCACGCTTAAATAAAATAGACGGGTCTAAATTTCTACCGACAATTTCGTTATAAATTTGTCCGGCAGTCCACTCATCCATAATTTCGGCTTGAATAATTTCGTCCTCTATCCAAAGCCAGGAATCATGAACGAATGCATTGCCGTGTAAATTAAACTTTAGTTCTACTTCTAAACTATCAAGGGGATCAAAATAAGTTTGATCTGCAGAAAAAGTTAAATATAAGCCATACTCAAAAAAAACTCCTTTTGGTCTTATCGATAATGCAGCTTCTTCAATTATACCGGGTTCACCCCACCAACCCCATTGCGGGTTGATTATTTGGAGAGAATTTTGTGCATTAATTGAAGAGAATGTACTGAATAATATTAGAATGACGAGCCAAATCTTAAGTATTATTTTCATTGCACCTTCCTTAATAATTGGATTGTACTCAATATTAATTTAACAATAGGATACTTAAATAAATAGAGAAAGTCTATATAAAAAATTCTGTTATTGATACTTAAGGTTGGATTTTTAGATTAGCAGTAATATCTTTAAATCTTTTCTATAATAACAATCGATAAATCGTCATTCATTTTTGCATTACCGCGGTAATCTTCAATTGTTTTAAAGATGTATGTTCCCAAATCAATTGCGGAGCGATGTTTTTGATTTTCTATAACTTTCATTAGTCTTGTTTCACCGAAGAAGACCCCGTCTTCATTCACTGCTTCGGTTAAACCGTCGGAATAAACAACAAACTTTTCACCCGGCTGCATCGAAATTTCTTCTCCGGGTAAATTTAATTCTTTCAGTAGACCCAAAGCAGGACCTCCTTTTTTCATTGATTCGATAGAATCTTTTTTAACAATTACGGGGGGCATATGATCGGCATTGATAAATTTTATTTTATTATCGTTCTCAATTATTTCAAGATAGAGAAGCGAAGCAAAAATACTTTTCAAACTGTCGCGGTGAAATATTTTATTAATCTTTGCAATCAAATCGGTTAAAGAAATTTCATCGCCGGCTAATGCTCTTATGGTTGACTGAAGCTTTGCCATTATAAGTGCGGCGCTTAAACCTTTACCTGCAACATCACCGATTGATATACCGTATTTGTTTTCGGAAAGCTGTAAGTAATCAATTAAATCACCGCCGACATCGTTTGCCGATGTAGTAAAGAGCCAAACATTCCATCCGGTAATTTCGGGATTTGAATCGGGCATTAATGCCGATTGAACTTTATGTCCCGCTTCCAATTCATCTTTTGCTAAAAGTTTATCTTTCAGTTCAAGCATCAAAACAAAAACCAAAATTATACCGCCGAGAATATGTGAATTACTACTACCGGTTGAAGAAGTACCTGCTTGAAATTGCACATTCGAAGCAAGAATAAGAAGAATACCGAGCACAAATAGGAGTCGTCTTACCGGGGTCATTCTAAAAAACATTGCACGCAATAACCACCAAGAGACTTTAAAAAATCTCTTTATCGGACTCATTTCTTTCAACTGTTCTTTCTTTTCATCATCCAAAAAATTCTCTTTTAAGTCGCGGTAATCATCCGAAAGAGTTTTTCTGAGATCGGGCTGGCGTAAATCTTCACGAATAGTATGCCTGATTTTCGGTTCTTCTTTTTGTGTCATTTTTAATAGCTCTTTGTTTACTGATTATTGAGACGTTTTAAGATACTCCTTTGTTTTGAAAATCGAAATCGAGACAAAACATCCTTTATAATAGAATAAAAAGCTCTTTGTGTCTTGACTTATATTTTTATTTAGACTAAATTTAAATAAGGGAAATGAATGACTTCGGATCATGTTAAACTTCAGAACATATACGACATATAAAACACTTACAACCTTTTACATTTTGCTTTATGTTGTTTTTCTATTAAGTACATTTTTTACAATACACACACACAAACTCCCCGACGGAAGACTTGTTACGCACAGCCACTTTTCATTGAACAGCGAGAATGAAGAGAACAACAACGATGCTGCTTCACATTCGCATTGTGATACAGAGTTTTTGCTGATTGTATCGACAAAAGATCTTCAAGTAGTTTTAGCCGATTGTCCACAACTGACCTCGGTTACCAGAGAATTTAAACCTCAGTTTATTAGTTCCGAAGAACAACTCGTTTACAATTATTCTAACTTAAAATCCAATAAATCTCCCCCAAACTTAATTTAGCATTAAGCTTCTTTATAAACCATTTATTCTTTTTTATCAATTAAATATCAGGACAACTTTAATGTTTGCTAAAAAAATACACCTAACTCTTATAATGATTCTCATTTCACTTTTTACTCTTCTTCATGCAAATGACGTGAGTAGTATAAATACCATCACCGGTAAAGTAATAGATTACGAAACCGGGGAACCTCTGTTCGGCGCTAATATAATGGTTGCTAATACCAATCTTGGAGCCGCGACAAACAGTGCCGGTGAATTCTTTTTAACTATTGATGGAAGAAAAGATGTTCAGCTTATCATCTCGATGGTAGGTTACCAGCGTATAGAAGAAAAAGTTGAGGTCGGTTCAACTTATCCAAAGCAGATGGAATTTAAACTGAGACCCGGTATCGTAGAAATGGGATCAATAGTGGTAACAGGTACAAACACACCGCATCTTTACAGCGACGTACCCGTAAAAACTGAAATTATAAACAGGCTTTCCATTGAGCGTAAGTATGCAGTAAATTTTGCAGAAGCGTTGAACCTTCAAACAGGTTTGTTAGTAGATAACGAATGCAACAATTGTAATTTTACTCAAGTTAAAATTTTGGGCTTTGACGGAAAGTATTCACAAATATTGATTGACGGGGATCCGGTTGTAAGTTCACTCGGCGGAGTTTACGGGCTTGAACATTATCCTCGTGAAATGATTGAGCAAATAGAAATAGTAAAAGGCGGCGGAAGTTCACTCTACGGTGCCGGAGCCATTTCCGGAACAGTTAATTTAATGACACGCAGACCTTCCTTTAATCAAACAAGAATAGGTTATCTCGGAAGTTCAATAAGCGGTGCTTTTGATCAGCAGCTTGGTGCGGTTGCAGAACTTGTAAGTAACGACGGCAGAACAGGCGCATTTATTTTCGGATCTACGAGAAACAGAAATCCATATGACAGAAACAATGATGGATTTACCGAACTCGGTACATTGAAACAAGAAGCAATCGGATTTAATTTTTACCATAGACCGAGCAGCACAAATGAAATAAAATTATCCATTCATAGAATTCATGAAGATAGAAGAGGCGGAAGCGATTTGGATAAACCGATACACGAATCAAGAATAGGTGAATGGACCGAGCATTTTAAGTGGGGCGGAAAATTAGCATGGTCACATAATATTAACAATAAATTCGATTATAAAATAAATTACTCCTTCAGTATTCTTAACCGCGATTCTTATTACGGCGGCTTAAGTGAAAATACTCCCGAAGGAAGATTAGAAGCACTTAACTATTACGGCTATTCGGAAAACCCGCTTCATAACGGGGGCATACAAGCAAATTATAGATTAGATAATCATACTATAATTGCCGGATTCCAATTTTTAAGAGATGAACTTCTGGACAAGAGTGTTTCAAGTGAAGCATATTATATCGATGAAGTTTTTACTAATTACGGATTCTATTTACAGGATGAATGGTCATTGGACGAAAACAAAGATCTTATGTTTGTTTACGGACTTCGAGTTGATAAACATTCCGGACTCGAAAATGCAATTGTTAGTCCGAGAATAAATTTAAAATACGAATTGTTTGACGGAATGATTTTAAGAGCCGGATATACAACCGGTTTTAAAGCTCCTCAAATTTTTGACGAAGATCTTCATATCTGCGGTCTCGAAGGAGAGCAAAAAATTATTAGAAACGACCCGGACTTAAAAGAAGAAAGAAGTCATTCATTCTCAGCCGG
>DSBF01000373.1 GCA_011049495.1 Ignavibacteria bacterium | reverse complement strand
TTATTGATTATATTTTCAGATAAATTTCTTCATCATTTAATAACGCTCATTAATGGAAGATCAACTTTGATTTTGCTATCTTCAAAAAATTTATTTCAAGAAAAACTTATATGAAAAGACTGATTCTGCTGTTGACGGTAATTATATTATCTATATCCGCAAACACTTCATTGAAAATTAACGGGTATGATCATCAAATTGTTTATTGGACATTCGATCACCAGTTCGACAAATCACTTGAAATGATTGAACAAAAAATAAACGAAGACCCTCAAAAACCGAAATATTATTTTTTAAAAATATTTGCTCTTTCGTTAAAAAACCTTGCCGATGCCGATCAGTTTAATTTTGAGAAAAGATATGAATACCGAAATCAGAAAAACGAAGAGTTGATTAAGTATGCAGAGTCAGTAGTAAAAAAACTAGAGCGTGTTGAAATGACTACCGAAAATCAATTCTATCTTGCAAATATCTACGGTTACCTGGGAAGAATGCATACGGCATCAAGATCATTTTTTGCTGCATTTCAAAACGCAAAAAAAGGAAAGACATTAATTGAAGAACTTGTTAAAACTGATCCCGAGTTATATGACGCATATCTTTTACTGGGAATGTTTGAATATTATACAGATCGTCTCAGCGGGTTGACGAGATTTATTCTATCGGTTTTAGGATTATCGGGGGATAGAGAGACCGGGCTAGAATATCTGAAACTTGCTCACTTAAAAGGTGAACTTACAAGACCAATGGCAGAAATTAGTTTGGGCGAAACTTACACGGCTCAAGAATCTAATCACTTCGAGGCAGTAAACTATTTTAATTTGTTGATAAAAAAATATAAAAACAACGCAAGTTTTTATGATTGGTATGTACGTCTTCAATTACAGCTTAACAGGTTGAAAGATGCGGAAGAATCCATTATCAACGATCCAAATAATCATGTTTGGGGATATACTAAAGCTAATTTTTATTTTAAAAACGGTGATTACGAAAAAGCAGTAGAACTTCTTAATCACTTAATAGAAACGAAAGATTTCAAGTGGCGTTCCGCTTTTGAAAATTCCAAGTATCTTCGTGCGGCGGCTTTGTTGTTAGTAGATAAACCTTCTTTAGAGTATGAGAAAGAATTAAACGAACAACAAAGAAAAATTTATGATGAGTTGAAAAACAATTTAACGGCAGCAAAAGAAATTTTCAGTTATGCATCTTCTATCGGAAGAATGGATGAAAATATTAATACTAATCTTTCTTCAATCGGAACCATACCCGGAAATGGTTATTTGCGCGCTATGTATGAATTTTATACGGGTGTATATTTCTTTAATTTAAGCGATGCCGATAGGGCAGATAAGTTCTTAACAAATGTTGCAAAAAACAGAAATTATTTTCAGAAAGAAGCTGCCGAGTATTTATTATACATGTATAAACACATGGTTCCGACTCAGCAGCAGCTTGCACAGTTGGAAAAAATTATTAAAGATCTCGATAATGACAATCTGCGGTTTTCGTTTATGGACTTAAAAAAGTAGTATATTTATTTTTTAGTGAATTCCTTTTGCAAAGATTTGGGCTGTTAATCTGTACAGGATTTTAGATGTATTGATAGATTGATTATAAACGTCTTTGACGTTGACCATAGATTTGAAACGAAATTATAAACAACCCAAAGGGAACCATGCCGGTAGAAAAAACGATTAATCAAGAAATTCACAGAGTATTTCAACTCCAGAAAGCTAATCGAATTAATTTATCAAAAACTACAGCTTCACAAAGAAAGTTAAAACTAAAGATTATACTTTCTGAGATTATGTCTATGCAGGATGAAATTTGCAATGCGGTTTATAAGGATTTCAGAAAATCAAAAGAAGAAACTAAACTAACGGAAATATTTCCTGTAGTTAGTGAAATAAGGCATACGATAAGAAATCTTAACAAATGGATGCAGCCCCACCGCGTACCCACACCGTTATCATTCTTTGGTTCGATTAATAAGGTAATGTATGAATCAATCGGGCAGTCGTTGATAATTTCACCATGGAATTTTCCGTTTTTATTGGCAATGGGTCCTCTTATTTCGGCAATAGCCGCAGGCAATACCGTTATTTTAAAACCATCAGAAAGAAGCCCTAACACTTCTGAGCTGTTACAAAGCATTATTGACAAATTATTTCCCGAAGAAGAAGTTAAGGTTTTTCTTGGCGGAGCTGAAGTTGCAAAAGAATTAACAAGTCTTCCTTTTAATCATATCTTTTTTACTGGAAGTACAGTGGTTGGAAAACTTGTTATGGAAGCAGCTTCAAAAAATTTAGCTAAGGTAACATTAGAACTCGGTGGTAAATCACCTGCAATTGTAAGTAACGATGCCGATATAAAAACTTCTGCTAAAAGAATTGCCTGGGCTAAATTTATGAATGCCGGTCAAACATGTATTGCCCCGGATTATCTACTTGTCCACGAAGAGATAAAAGAAAAACTAATTTCCGAAATAATTAAATCTGTTGAATATCATTACGGTGTGAAAGATGAACTTAGAAAAGAAAATAATTACTGCAGAATAATTAACGATACACAATTTTATAATATCAAATCACTTATTGAAGATGCCGTCAATAAAAATGGAAAAATTATCTACGGCGGTGAAATTGACGACAATGACAATTTGATTTCGCCGACATTAATTGATAACGTATCAATGGATTCCGAAATTATGAAGATTGAAATCTTTGGTCCGGTACTTCCGATTATAACTTATAAGAATGAAGATGAGATTTTAACTATAATTGAAAAGAATCCGAATCCGCTTGCATTCTACATTTTCAGTAAAAAGAAAAAATTTATTAATAAAATGTTGAAATCAATTCCGGCGGGCGGCGCTGCGGTTAACGATGCGGTTGTACATTTTGTCAATTTCAATTTGCCCTTCGGTGGTATTAATCAATCAGGTATTGGTAAAGCTCATGGTTTTTATGGATTTAAAACTTTCTCTAACGAGAAGAGTATAATGAAACAACGAAAATATTCCGCATTGATGTTTTTGTATCCTCCGTACAATAAAATAAAAAACAAGCTGATTGATATTGTGATAAAATATTTTTAAATAGTAACTATGAAGCAGAAAATGAAAAAAACAAAAAATAAAATCTCCAGCAAAAAGAAACAGCAGTTAAAAAGTAAAATTGGTAAACCCCCGGGTACGTTGATTTATGTTGGTGAAAGTATAATTGAAAAGACAGTTATTACTTTAACCGAGTACAACGATACCGAGTTTGCCGTTAAAAAGATTGAATCCGTTGAAGACTTGCAAAAGTTGTCGATTACTGAAGACGAAAAAGTTAGATGGATTGATATAAACGGATTAAGTGATGTTGAATTTCTTGTAAAGTTGGGAGAGATATTTAAAATCCACCCGCTAATTCTTGAAGATGCGGTTAATTCAAACCAGCAGCCGAAAGTTGAATACTTCGATGATGAGATATTTCTTGTGATGAAAAAAATATCCTGGGAAGAGAAACAGGATATTAATTATGACCAAATCTCATTTCTTTTCACATCCAAGTTTGTGTTTACATTCCGTGATGATACTAAAGAAGATTATTCGTCAATTCACCAGAGAATAGAAACAGGTAAAAATGTTTTTCGTAAATCAAAAGCAGATTATTTGTTTTACGTTCTAGTCGATTATGAAATAGACAGGTATTTTCTCGTTCTCGAAGAATTGAATGAGAGAATCGAAGAAGAACAGGAAATGCTTCTTGAAAATCCAACTCAGGACGACTTAAAAAGAATTCAGTCACTTAAAAAAGATGCATATAAAATTAAACACGCTATTCGCCCTATGAGAGAGGCATTGTCAAGCATTATAAGGCGGGAATCAAATCTAATTACAATTAATCACCTAATATATTTCCGCGATTCTCTCGATCATATTGTCCAGGTAAATGAATCTTTAGACACACTAAGAGAATCTATAACTATATTAATTGATATTTATCTCAGCAGTGTAAGCAACAGAATGAATGAAGTAATGAAAATGCTTACACTGATTGCAACAATATTTATCCCCTTAACTTTTATAGCAGGTGTTTATGGAATGAATTTCGATAATATGCCGGAGTTGCATTTCCAATACGCTTACTTTATTGTATTGGGAATAATGTTTGCGGTCGGAGTGTCGCTCCTATTTTATTTTAAACGAAAGAAGTGGGTATAAATGAAAGATGTATTGAACTATAATCTTTGGGGCAACTCAGTTTCGGATTACTTAATTGCGATTGGTATTCTTATTGTCTCAGTAACCATCATTCGGTTTATCAAAAAATTCGTGATTAAGAGAATTGAAAGTACGGGAACCGAAGGTGTTCTGGGAACAAAATTTTTAGTTAAAATTACATCGCGGTTTATCATTCCATTATTCTATTTGTTAGCATTATATTTTGCGTTCGGATTTATTGAAGTTCCCGCAAGTGCAGGTAAAGTGTTAAAGGTAATATATCTTGTAATAACCGTTTGGATAGTAATTAAGTTCGCTCGCTCAGTAATTGAATTTATCATTAATAAATATGCAGAAGAAACCGGGAAAGAAGATACAGTAAGAAAATTCCGTCCTTTAGTTGCTTTCGTAAGTTTCACTTTTTATATCATCGGTATTCTATTTATCCTTGATAATCT
>DSBF01000215.1 GCA_011049495.1 Ignavibacteria bacterium | reverse complement strand
TTTTAAGACCGTTCGTTACTGTGTATCAATACGGACGGTCTTTTTTTTTATGAAAAAAACTTTTCAAATATCGTTAAAGAGAATCAGTTTTCTGTTATTGATTAGTATTTTAATCAGTGACCTTAATTCATTCAGTGATAAATCGATTAATGAAAATGAATCATTTGATTATACCTCAAAAATTACATTTTCAGCAGTTGGCGATTTGATGTGTCATTCGGTACAGTATAACTACGCGAAAACAGACTCCGGTTATGATTTTACCGGGAACTTTGAAATTATTAAAGGCTTTTTTTACAACTCTGATTTTACAATTGGAAATTTGGAGACTGTCTTAGCAGGGAAAGAAAGAGGGTATTCCGGCTACCCGTTATTTAATTCACCCGATGAATATTTATATGCAATTAAAGATGCCGGATTTGATTTTCTTGTCACCGCTAACAATCATTCACTTGATAAAGGCAAAAAAGGATTGCTTCGGACAATTGATAAAATAAGAGAAGTTGAACTTTCCCAAACGGGTACTTTCAAGTCCATTAATGAGCGAGATTCAATTTATGTAAAAAATATAAACGGAATTTCTTTCACACTTCTTGCTTACTCTTATGGAACAAACGGAATTCCTATATCCAATGGAGAAGATTTTCTTATTAACCTTATCGACACAACATTAATAAAATCCGATATTACAAAAGCAAAACAAAATGATATCGATTTAATAATTGTATATTTTCATTTCGGAAATGAATATAAAAGAGAACCGTCCGCTTACCAAAAAAATATAGTTAAACAAACAATTAATTATGGTGCTGATATAATAATCGGAAGTCATCCTCACGTTCCTCAACCGTTGGAATATTTCAAAACAAATAATAGGAAATTGGATTCAGGATTTGTTGCCTATTCATTGGGGAATTTCATTTCAAATCAGAGATGGAGATATTCCGATGGGGGACCTATCTTAAATTTTACAGTTGGCAAAGATTTCATCCGTGATTCATTATTCATTGAAGATGTAACTATTATTCCGACATGGGTTTTCAAAGGAAACCGACAAGGAAATTTGGATTACGTAATTCTTCCATCCGATTCGGTTATTAATAAAAATTTATATCCATTTATGACTAAAAAAGATTGGAAAGATTATAAACAAAGTTATAAAGATATAGTTGATATTATGAGTTCAAAATCGAAGAACATTAGATCCCATTCACCTTACTCAGAACTTCTTAACTTTATAAAAAAAATCCGCATCAATTCTAATTAATCAAATCTGAAAAAAGAGATAATATTTCTTATTTTTGAAGTCATTTTTTAAGAAAAGTACATAATGAAAAAAGCTTCACTCAGCGTAATATTCTTAACTGTTTTTATTGATTTAATGGGATTCGGAATACTAATCCCAATTCTTCCAACTTTTGCAAGTAAAGAGCTCGGCATTTCCGATTTTCAAATTGGAATTATTATCGCTGTATATTCACTTGTCCAATTTTTATTTAACCCGCTTCTCGGCAAACTATCCGATAGAATCGGCAGAAGACCTGTTATTATAGTATCACTTTTGTTTACGGTTTTTTCTTATATCCTATTCAGTTTTTCAACAACTTTCTTTCTTTTACTATTAAGTAGAATTTTGGGCGGATTCGGAGGGAGCAATATTGGTGTCGCTCAAGCTTATATTGCAGATGTAACTTCGAAAGAAGAACGTTCTAAAGGTATGGGATTAATTGGCGCAGCATTCGGTTTGGGATTTGTTTTCGGTCCTATGATAGGCGGATTTCTTTCTGAATATGGATATGATATTGCAGGTTTGGGTGCTGCCGGTTTTTCATTCTTAGCTTTTTTGTTTGCTGTTTTTGCTTTACCGGAATCTAATATTAACAGAACAAAATCGAAAAAGTTTGAAATAAAACTCTTCGATATTAACTTCACAAAGGAAACACTTAAGAAACCGGTTATTGGTACGATGATTATTTTGTTTTTTATCATTGTCTTTTCAATGGCAAATATTTACGGAACATTCTCTCTTATCGCATACAAAGTTTATCATTTTTCGGATCAGCAAATTGGTTATCTTTTTGGTATGATCGGGATTATTGGGGTTATTATTCAAGGTGGGGGTATTCGTTATCTCTCGGTTAAGTTTAGTGATAGAACACTTATTCTTATGGGTACTATTTGTATGACTATTGGTTTAGGAATGATTCCGTACGGGCAGAATTTTATTGGTGTAGCAATTATTGCTTCTGTTTTAGCAATTGGAACCGGTATGCTGCAACCAACAATTTTAAGCTTGATTTCCCAGTATTCTCCCGATAAAGAACAGGGGGCAATACTTGGTTTGAATCAATCTGCTTCCTCGTTTGCACGCGTACTTGGACCGCTATGGGGTGGTTTCTCTTATGATTTTTTGGGTTACGAAGCACCGTTTTTAACAGGTGCATTTTTTACTTTATTAACTTTTTTGATAGCTTTAGTATTATTAAATTCGGGAAAACTTCAAGAAGCGGCTGAAACTTAATGTGGAAAATTAATAACATAGAGATAAAGAATGCGCTGCTTTTAGCACCAATGGAAGACGTAACAAATATTGGGTTTAGAAAACTATGCAAAGAATTTGGTGCTGATGTAGTTTATACTGAGTTTGTTAATTCCGATGGATTAATTCGTAAGAATGAAAAAACTCATAAAAAACTTCGTATTAGTGAAGAAGAAAGACCTGTCGGTATTCAAATTTATGGCGGGAACCTTGAACCTATGATTGAAGCAGCAAAAATTGCTGAGGAAGAGAATCCCGATATTATAGATATAAATGCAGGCTGTTGGGTAAAAAAAGTTGCGAAAAGAGGTGCTGGCGCCGGTCTCTTACTAGATCCACCTTACATGCAAAAAATGGTTGATGAAATTGTAAAAGCGGTTAATAAACCTGTTACGGTTAAAACACGAATCGGCTGGGATCAAGATAATATTATGATCCTTGAGATTGCAAAGAGATTAGAAGATGTTGGGGTTGCTGCACTAACAATTCATTGCAGAACCAGACAACAAGGGCATAAGGGCGATCCCGATTGGAGTTGGATTCCTAAAATTAAAGAAGTTGTGAATATTCCCGTTGCATTAAACGGCGGAATTATGACTTCCGAAGATGCTAAACACGCATTTGATCAAACAGGTGCAGATGCCGTTATGATTGCACGTGGTGCGATCGGTAATCCATGGATATTTAAACAAACCAAAGATCTTTTAGAAAAAGGTATAGTTCCAAGTGAGCCTTCCATTGATGAAAAAATAAAAGTAACTCTTCAACATCTTAGATATGAAATCGCAAGAGCGGATAATGAAAGATGGGCTGTAATTCCGTTTAGAAAATTTTATTCAGGTTACTTAAAAGGTTTTCATCACGTTTCGAAAATTCGTCAACAAATTATGCAGTATGAATCCTATGATCCGATAGAAGAATTATTATTAAATTACTTAGAAGAAATTAAAAACTCCCCTTACTACGAAGAAGCGGTTTAAAATTGCTTACTTTAAGAAAAGCTGCAAGAACAATATCGGACTTATTTATTCCCCCGACTTTTAATCTTTTGGGATTTATTCTAATTGCATATAAAACAGAAGACCTAGCGTCAAATAGAATTACAATAATTCTTTCATCCGTAATCTTTGGTGTAATCCTTCCGATACTACTTTTTTCTATAATGAGAAAGAGAAAATTAATTTACGACAATGATGCGGTTATAAAAGAGCAGCGGCATGTTCCATATTATGCTGCAATTGTATTAAGTTTATTAGGAATGATCTCGATTTATCTTTTTGCTTATAACTCCTATGCATTCTTTTACTGGTTAACTGTTGGAATTACAACATTGGGCTTAACAGTAATCAATTATTTTTGGAAGATTAGCGCTCATGCAATCGGTGTTGCTGCATTTCTTGCTCTAATATGGTTATTAGAAAGCACATTATTTACATACTTTTTGATATTGCTAATTTTAATCGGGGTCTCGCGTTTAATTCTTAAAGTTCACACACCTATGCAGATTCTAATGGGAACTATTTACGGATTTTTTGTAACATTATTTTTAATGAAAATTTTTATCGGGAACTAACATGTCTCTCAAAAAAGAAATAACAAATTTACTTGAAGAGATGGCTGATTTAATGGAATTCGATGGGCAGAACCGATTTAAGGTAAATGCTTTTCGTAATGGCGCAAATGTTATTAGAAGATTGGAAGGGGACATAGAGGAGAAGATCAACAACAAATCAATTCAAGAAGTAAAAGGAATCGGTAAGGGACTTCAGCAAGTTATATATGAATTTTATGAAACCGGAAGCGCAAAGGAATACGAAGAATTAATTAAAAATATTCCTTCGGGTATCCATGATATTTTAAGAATTAGGGGACTAGGGGCTAAGAAAGTAAAATCATTATATGATGAATTAGAAATCGATACATTAGAAAAGTTGGAGCAAGCTTGTTCTTCGGAAAAAATTGCAGAGCTGAAGGGATTCGGAGAAAAAACTTCAGAGAAGATTTTAGAAGAAATTAAGCGCCTTAAAAAGTCAAGTGGTTATATGCTTTTAAGCTTAGCTTTGGATCGGAGCAAGCAAATTGTTGAAACAGTTTCTAAGCTAAAATCTGTTCAAAAAGTTGATGTAACTGGCGAGCT
>DSBF01000562.1 GCA_011049495.1 Ignavibacteria bacterium | reverse complement strand
GTATTTATTTTAGTATACTGAGGATTGAATATATAATCTGAACTTTTTGAGTAAATGAATAATGTATCAGTAACAACCCCAAATCTATTAATATCGGCAACCATCCCGCCTTTTCTCTTCCAAATTATTTCATTTAAAAAATTATCAGCACCAAAGACTTCATCCATCATTACTTTTATGTATGCACTTCTTCGATAATCACAGTGTAAATATATTGAACCCTCTTGGGTGAGGAACTCCTTAAGTAACAATAGGCGTTCATACAAAAATTGAAGATAACCGTCATTATTCCAGATATCGAAGTATTGAACTTGCTCACCTAAAGAATACTCAATAGCTTCAAGAGTTTTTCGGTCAACTTGTTTTCTTAATTCTACTTTCCTTACATAATCAGCACCACTATCAAAAGGCGGATCAATATATATCAGATCAACTTTACCTCGGAATCCATTATTAAGCAGATAACCTAATACCTCTTTGTTATCACCGTGAAATAGAAGATTCTGCCAGTTCTTTTCTAATTCATTAAAAGTAGGTTTCTCTAACGGTTCACTTGTTTTTAATGGATTGTAAACTTCCATCAATTGAGCCGGAAAACTCTTAATGTAATCAAGAGGTTTCTTCCCAACCCAATTGAGCATCGGGCGACCTTTGGGCTGAGAGATTTTAGTTTCGTTCTTTTTTTGATTTTGTTTTTTCTTTGCCATAAAAACTTTTTTCATTTTAATTTGTTAAAGAAATTACTTGACAATATGTACGCAATGCGTTATATATAAACCATAATTAAGCCTGCTTTAAGACGAACGTCGACTTCACGTCGTTTTCCGAGTAATCGGAATAGTTTTAAGGCGGGCTTAATTTGTTTTCTGCCGTCAATTTATTTCTATGGTTGTAGTAATTTTGATTATTGTCATATTTATAAGAATCGTATAAATCAATAACTAAAGAAATTTTTTCTTCAATAAAATTATAATACCTCGTTTCACCTCTTTCAAACACTCTTTGTACTGCCCAGCAAATATAATCGGAAATACAAAGCAAAGGTTCTTTAGTTGGGTTTTGTACATTAAAAACAATTTGAGTAGATATTTCCTTATCCGGTTTTATGCTGTTAAATCTTTTTTGAGCAGTATTTATGGCAATTTCCAGGTTATGGTTTTTAGTTGATTTTCCTCTTTCGGCAATGTTCAAAATCAGTTTTCCGCCAATCTCAAATTTATTCTTTAATAGATGCGAAAGTAAATCAGCATAAAATTCTGCTTCGTTTGAGTTATGTTTATTGATAAATATGTTATAAATTTTTCTGCCTACAACAGCTTCGAAACTTAAATCGAGTGTTTTAATGTAACGAAAGAATTTTTCTCGGACTTCGGGGAGATCATCAGTAGCATGAAAGAAGTAACCGGATTTTCTTTTTTTCTTTTCAATACTCGGCACACCTTTATAATATTCATCGTTTACGATTTCATTTTGAAGCTCAATAACTTTATTTCTAATATGGTTCATTGGCTGCTTGAATTTTACCATACCAAGAATAAAGGAAAGACTAACTCCTTGCGTGTTACCTACTATAGGGATTTTACCCTTACCCCAAAAAGTTGTGTCTCCGGCTTCATCCAAAAATCGGTGATAGAATTCTTTTGGTCTTGGTGTCATTTATCGTAAATCCACTTATCAACTTTCTTCAAATCTTCAAAATCTATTTGTTCCCTGTCTGTAGAAACAATATGATATTTAATTTTATCTTTGTTAGTTTCCTCAACTTCTTTGAGCGCTTTTTCTTTTTGTTCGTCTTTATACGGATCACCTTTTACTTCCACAATAAGAATAGTATCGTCATTCTTTATTAATACAAAATCGGGTGTGTAGGCGCGCCACTTCCCGCTTTTATCTTTATATTCAAAGATAAAATCGGTTTTATTTGAATCGGTTATTGCGCCGGTAAAGTATATACCTTTGATGTTATCCGGGTCTTCATCTAATTTATCTAATAATCTTGAAAGAAAATCTTTTTCCGGTAGTGAATCCATATTATAAGGTGTGTAATGAAAAGACAGTTCTTTTGATTTGATTCTAGTTAGTTCTTCATAACTAAAGAGTCTATCGGCTTTTGATTTATGATAAATTATTTCGGCAGTATAGACCGTCTTTCCATCAACAACTTTTTTATTAAATCCATTTGGTTTAACAAGTGCTAAAGCAACTTCAATTTCTTCATAAACAGTTTCATATTTTGAAGTTTGTTCTTCAATCTGTTTTCTCATTTCATTAAGGTGATCAAGAGGTATATCAGAATCTTTATATAAATCTTTTAGTTTTTCATAAATGGTAAACAAAGGTAATCTATAATTTGAAGATAACTCTAACGCAAAATGATAAAGGTCAATAGTTTCATTCTCTAAATCCACAGTAGCGGAATACTTTTGAGAAAGAACTTCTCTAACAACTTCCGAAGATCTCACATCGTACACAGTTTTGCTAGCTATATCTTTTTCAATCTTTGGCATGGTTAGTTTTATATCTTTAATATCAACATCTTTTTTAACTATGCGTGGCACTTTCTTCTTTATCAATATTTCTGGACAATCGGTTTTTCTAAGTGTTATAGTGCCTTCAATCATATCAGACTTTTTAGTGTCGAGAATTTCTAAAGATTCGTTAAAAGTTTCTCTTAGTTGGTTATCTAAAATCTTAACATTGTCTTTTGAAAGATAAATTCTAGCCTTCTGTTTGTTGTTCGGTATTTGTCTTAAACATCTTGTCGCTGCTTGTAAAACAAAGTTATTGGAAGTCTTTAATTTTCTAGCTAGTGCGCTAGCAAATAAAGACGGAACGTTCCAACCTTCCGTACCCATATTAACAAGTAGATAAACACGATATGGATTTGAAGGGTCATTTACTCTATTATTAAAAAAGTCTTTTGTTTGTTCGTCTGATTTATTGTTTACTTCGATAATAGTTGAAGGGTCTATTCCAAGTTTAATCAATTTCTTTTCAATGATCGGTTTGGATAATTGAATATCTTTAGTTTGTGGAAAGTAAATTGCTAATTTTGATTTTGTACTACCATTTATTGAAATGTCTTTGTATTCGATAAAGAAATCTTCTATTATAGCTTCTAGAAATTGATTGTTTGTAACTTTATCGTACGAATAAATACTATCATTTAATTCTTTTAGAATTCCATCTGAGATACCTTGTGATAAACCGTACCAATAGACAACGTCTTTTAATATCTGTTTCTTAAAGTAAGGTGTGCCGGTAGTATTGACAACAACTATAAGATTAGTTTCCTCAGAAAGGTAATTAACTGTCTTACGAACTTTCTTTAAATCCTTTTCAAGTGATTGTCCGTAAGTGTGGTGAGCTTCATCAGAAAAGACCGCTAGGTTTGGTAGCGAGGCAATTTTCCGAAGTCTAAGATTAGCCTCTTCAATTTTTTCTTCCTCTTTCTCTTTAGTTTTTAAGTCGAATAGAGGAGTTTGTTTTTTACCAGTCGGTTTTTGGATTCTAATTTTTTCTGTATTAGTAACTACAATGTAATAAGAGCTGCCTTCGATAATAGGAATATCTTTTTGTCCGTCTTGAGTATAAGTGAATTTGACGGAAGTCATAAATTGTTTATAAAGACGAGGTGGTAATATCTTTTCGTAGGGAGTTGAGGATAATTCTTTTAATGCACCAAGAATAGTTTTACCAGGAGCAAATACTAAAGCATTTTTAACAAAATCTTCTCCATGCTCAAGAGCCATTGCAAACTCTGTGCAAATGATAGAGCCGATAAGAACGGTTTTACCAGCGCCCATTGCAAGAGCTAAAATGTAACTTGGGTAATCGAGAGATAATGTTTCTCTAACAGATTCAAGTTTATTTTTCTTTACGAATTTATCATCGGTTTTTATCTTATCGAAAATGTAATCAATACCTTTCCCCTTTAAAGCTATCTCTCTCCACATCTCTGTGGATAGTTCTATTCCTAGCGCTTTTAATCTTTCTTCGGGAGTATCGTATAACTTATTATATAGTTCAAAGATTAGAGGAGTATCTTCAATTATTCTCAAATACCAATAGGTTTCAAGGGCTTCAATTTGAGCTTTTCTTAAATAACGAAGTGATTTTAGACCGGAATCATTTTCAATAAAAGAATAGTCGAATATTTCTGAGATGGTTGGATAGTCGCAATTATAATTGCTCTCTCTCCATTCTACAACTTTTTCTTTGAGTTTTTCAGGGATGAATAATTCCAAACGTACTTCCTCTTCAGCTTGTGCAAAATTTAAGAATGATTAAAATTATAAATAAATATGAAGACTATGAATAAGAATATAATTTTATTGCAAGAATTTAATGAATATTTGTGAAAAATATTGAAGATAGATTGCTTTCTAACTAACTCATAGGTGTAGCGGGGGCGCGCCTCCATTGAAAAACAACTTTGGCGGGTAATCAGGACGGGAGTCCTTTACCTTAGCCAATATTTAAAAAAGAAAAACCCCACACTTTCGTGTGAGGTTTTCTTTTAGTAGCGGGGGCAGGACTTGAACCTACAACCTTCGGGTTATGAGCCCGACGAGCTACCAATTGCTCCACCCCGCGATGTAAAATTATGTTTTGCAAAAGTGGTTACGAGCCCTAAACGAGCTACTCCGTCAGCCGACGGACTCCACCCCGCGATGTAAAATTATGTTTTGCAAAAGTGG
>DSBF01000120.1 GCA_011049495.1 Ignavibacteria bacterium | reverse complement strand
GAAATATAAATTCATTAGACAAGACTACAATGTCTTAGAAAATGTATTCTTATTTTCTTAAGTTTGTTATTAAAATTTTTCACAAAAGGAGTTTTTTGATGTCTGATATAATGAAGGGTGATGTGTTAGACGCTCTTAGTAAAGTAATACATCCTGAAGACAAAAAAGATTTGGTAAGTTCAGGAAAAATAAAGGATATAGCGATAAACAATAATGATATTCAAATAATTTTGAATGTTTCCTCACCGGCACACCACATAAAAAATAAAATAGAATCATCTATCAACGAAACATTAAAAAATGAGTTGAAAGCGGTTGGTAAAATTGCTATTGATTTTCAACCAATGGTAACTCCAATTGGAACAGCTCAGCAAAAAGAACAAATTTTAGAAAAGGTAAAGTACACAATCGCCATTGCCAGTGGTAAAGGTGGAGTTGGTAAGAGTACTGTTGCCGTTAATCTTGCCGTTGCCCTTGGTAAATTAGGTTATAAAGTCGGGCTGCTTGATGCCGATATTTACGGACCAAGTATTCCGTTGATGCTTGGTATAAATGAAAAGCCAAAAATTTATCAGGATACAAAGTCCGCAAAAATGCTTCCGTTGGAAAATTACGGAATTAAAGTTATGTCAATAGGATTTTTGCTTGATGATAACGCTCCCGTAATTTGGCGCGGACCTATGGCAAGCGGTGCGGTCAAACAATTTATGACTGATGTTAAATGGGATGAATTAGATTTCCTAATTTTTGATTTACCTCCCGGTACAGGAGATATACAATTAACATTAGTTCAAACTATTCCTCTTTCAGGCTCGGTTATAGTTACAACTCCCCAAGAGGTTTCTCTTATTGATGCTCGTAAAGGTGTAAAAATGTTTGAAAGAGTTAATGTTCCGGTGTTTGGAATAGTAGAAAATATGAGCTATTTTATTGCACCTGATACCGGTAATAAATATGATATATTTGGAAACGGCGGGGGTGAAAAATTAGCAAATGAATCGGATGTAAATTTTCTTGGCGGTATTCCAATTGATCCAAGAATTAGAGAGGGCGGTGATAAAGGCGTACCAATTGTTTTTGATTTACCAGATTCCGAACATTCAAAATCAATTTTGGCAATTGCAGAAAATTTAGTTAAAGAGGCTGAGAAACTAGGTTCCGGCGGGAAGCCGAAAATCGAAATCTCGTTGTAAAAGGTCAATTAAAGGAGTACATGATGGATAAGACTCTGCATAATAGAGTTCAAAATGCGCTTGAGACAATTCGTCCTTATCTTAAAGCTGACGGAGGAGATGTTGAACTTGTGCAAATTACGGACGAGGGTATTGTTGAAGTTAAATTCACCGGGGCTTGCACAAATTGTCCAATGTCATCTATGACATTACGTGCCGGTGTTGAAAGAGCCTTAATTAGAGAAGTACCCGGTATAAGACGTGTTGAAGCCGTTAGTTAATTAATAGAGGATATTTATGAGAAGAAAAGTCGTTGCAGGAAACTGGAAGATGAATATGAATCTTTCAGGAACAATCGAACTTTTATCAGCAATCAAAAATGAATTAAGCAAATCAGATAGTAAAACAGAAGTTATTGTCTGTCCCCCATTCACATCACTTGAAACAGCTGTTACTGTGGTAAAAGGTAGTTCAATTAAAGTTGGCGCCCAAAATATGCATTACGAAAGTGACGGAGCATTTACCGGTGAAATTTCTGCCGATATGTTAAAAAGTGTGGGATGTGAATATGTTATTCTCGGTCATTCGGAAAGAAGAACGCTTTTCGGGGAATCCGATGAAATGATCAATAAGAAAGTAAAAAAAGCTCTAAGTTCAGGATTGAAACCTATTTTTTGTGTGGGTGAAACTCTTGAAGAAAGAGAAAGCAACCTAACCGAAAAAGTTGTTGATAACCAAGTAAAGAATGGTTTATCAGGTATTTCGGAAGCTGAATTATCTGAATTAATAATAGCATACGAACCGGTTTGGGCAATTGGAACCGGAAAAACTGCAAGTCCTAAACAAGCTCAAGAAGTTCACAAATTCATTAGAAACCTCATTTCTAAGCTCTATTCCAATAATTTAGCTGATAATCTCGTAATTCAGTACGGTGGTAGCGTTAAACCTGATAATGCAGAAGAGCTCTTTTCACAACCCGATATTGATGGCGGTTTAATTGGTGGAGCTTCACTAAAAGCCGATTCATTTATTTCGATAGTAAATTCATAAAAAAAATGCGTTTATTGAAAGATAAACGCATTTTTCATCAATTCTCGTAAAATATATTTGATTGCTAACCCCTCCTTTTTTTAGTATATTTAATATCTTTACTAACTTATTCCTAGTCAATTTACAAATGGTAAAATTTCAACGTTTTTTTACGTTAATTACATTCCTTTTGGTGGTAGTAACTATTCATGCTCAAATAAAAATCAAAGAACTTCCTTCTTATGATTTGACCCAAACCGACCCCCTTTTTTTTGATATTAACGAAACTAGAAGTCTTCTCAGTTTAAGAAATGACTGGGTAATATATTCTTCCGATGCGCCGGATAAAAAAGTAAAAGTTTCGGTTCCATCTACATTCACCGGTGAAGAAAGCTTGACCTATGAAAGGATGATTTTTTTATCAGAAGAGAAAATTAACAACAAAAGTCTGACATTAAATTTTCTTGGAATAAACAACACCGCCGATATTTTGCTGAACGATTTGGTAATCTACAAACATCCTGGGGGTACTCAACCATTTAGAATTAATCTGCCAGATGACATCTTATTACCAAACACAGATAATAAATTAACAGTAAAAGTTCAGTTTGCATTTGATGATTTTAACACTATACCGGTCTTACAAAGATTTTTATTCCCAAATTCAACCGGTGGTATTACCGGAGATGTTTTTATTACCGAAACAAATAAAATTTTTATTAGCGATTTAAGAATTAAATCGATTATTTCACCCGGACTTTCATCTGCAACTTTATCAATTAAAAGTTATATACAAAACAATAAGAAAAAACCCATTCAGAATGAAAATGTAATTCAATCAACATATAAAATTATTTACAAGTTGGTAAGCGCAACCGGCACTCAAGTTATTTCCAAAGATTTAACCCATGTTGAGAATAACGAGTTAACGGAATCAATTAATGAAATTATAATCTCTGCACCATTACTTTGGACTCCCGAAAATCCTCGTTCATACCAACTCGATATTGAATTAACAAGAAATGATACCTTGATTGACAGAACATCAAAAATTGTTTCGTTATATAAAACTGAATTAGGCAATAGCAGAATCACAATTAACGAAAATGAATTCGTAATAAAAGGCACTACTTACTTTTATTCTGAAAACGAATCCGGTGGTTTGATTAGCTTTAATAAATTAGAAAAAGATTTAAGATTGATAAAAGAAACCGGATTTAATACAGTAAGGTTTGCTAAAGTTCTTCCTCCAGCTTATGCATTAAATATTTGTGAAAAGTTGGGACTGTTTGCTTTGGTTGAAATCCCGTTAAACTCAATTCCGGATCAAATCTTGGCAAACGAAGATTTTTCTTTACGCGTAACGGATTATCTCAATTTAATAGTTGATCAATTTTCCGGTTATTCTTCTGTTATTGGTTTCGGATTAGGCGGCGGTTATATCGGTGAAAGTCCATCACAAATTGATTTTCTTACTAGACAAGCTAAATTACTAGCTGGGAAAACAAATCGAATAGTTTATGCATCTTTTGTAAATCTGCCCTCTCAAAAAATTGAAGCGATTGATTTATATGGTATTGAACTATTCAGCGCAACCGAATTACGTTTAACACAATTAAGTAATACCTTACAAAATTTTGGCGGTTCTGTTTTCATTTCCGAATCCACATACCCTGCATTTAAAGGAAATTCAAACGGTTATCTTAACAACAACTCTTATGAAGCTGCTGCAAAATACTTCAGCGATATAATTGGTTTTAGTGAAAAGAATAAAATAAACGGATTTGTAATTAACTCGTTTTTTGACTTCAAAGGTACGTTTAAATCTTTTTACGCAGGTTATAATGAAGAAAACAAATATGTAATAGGATTATTACCCGATAACGAAATCACTGATAGAATTTCGTATAAAGTTGTTAAATCGAAATTGACAAACGCAGATAAAATTACAATTCCAATCGGTACTGCAACTGATGATTCACCGATTCTTTTTGTAATAATTGGATTGGTTCTCTCTGTATTTATGGCTTTGTTGATCAATTCAAAAAGAAAGTTCAGAGAGGATGCAACACGTGCTTTAATCAGACCATATAATTTTTTTGCTGATATACGAGACCATAGACTTCTCTCCGGGATTCAAACCAATTTATTGATGTTCATACTTGCCGGTTCATTAGCACTGCTTGTAATAAATGTTCTTTACTACTTAAGGACAAATATTCTTTTAGAGAAAATTTTGCTTTCATTCGGTTCGGATAAATTAATTAATGGGATAATTTATTTATCCTGGCATCCACTTAATGGATTCTTAATTCTTTTCGGAATTTCAGTTGTATCAATTTTTATTCTCACATTTGTTATCAAATTATTTTCGTTTTTACTAAAGAATAAAGTTTACTTTTCCAGTATTTATTACTCGGTAATTTGGGCATTATTGCCTGCATCTTTATTACTTCCTTTAGAATTGGTACTTTATAGAGTGCTTAGTGCAGACTTGATAAACCTGTACCTTTACATTTTCGTAGTGTTATATTTATTATGG
>DSBF01000108.1 GCA_011049495.1 Ignavibacteria bacterium | reverse complement strand
CTATATACCATAGTGATATTTCAAAAATTACCGGCAGTATATTCAGCGGAAATAAAGCGAGACCACTTTATATTTATGATGAGAAAAACAATGTAACTATCGGGTTAAGAGTGCATCTAAACGGATATAATCAAGTTCTTACAAAGATATTGAGTAATGTAAGTAAAGAATTATACGATTCGTTATTGGAAGATGTAAAAGCATTTAACGAAGATATCGCAACGATAAGAGACAAAAGAAAAAAGAAAAAAAAACCCGTCGATTGACGGGTTTGTGTTCAACTTCTGCTGATTTATTTAATAACAGCGTCTTTAGCAGCTTTTGCAAATTTGAATTTCAACACTTTTGAAGCAGGAATTTTTAGTGCAGCGCCGGTTTGAGGATTTCTACCCATTCTTGCTTTTCTTTTACCAACGGATACTTTACCTAAACCGGGAATTACAAATTCATTCTTAGCTTGTTTATAGGTTAGTTCAACAAAAGTATTTAAGAATTCTGTAGCTTGTTTTTTTGTTGTGCCTACCTTCCTAGCAAGGTGATCTACAATTTCGGCTTTAGTCATTGAGTTTGCCATGTTAACCCTCTTAATTTGTTTATGAGATTATTTAGCGATATGTGAAAATAAACATTTTCATTAATAAACAAAATGTTTTTTAACACATTGCTTAATTTTTTTAGTGTGGTCAATCTTACCAAATTCATGTCTGGTAAGGGTTTTAGAAGGTGTCTTTTTTCAAAACAACTCGGTAACAATACTAATCTTGGCACTCCAAATTATTATGTTTATTTTTAGCAGTTATTTACAATTTAATTGATGATGATAAAAAAAATCTTTCTAATTCTTTTATTAATTCTTTTTTACTCGCCTATTTATTCTCAAACAGATTCGAGTTTTGTAGTTCTTAATGATTCGCTGCAAGTTGATTCGTTAAAAGTTGTTTCCGATACATTAAAAGTTGCTGCTGACTCGCTAAAAATTTCTATCCCAAGAGATACATTACGACCTGTGTATTATAAAGGATTTGTTGAAGCTCACCCGCAAGGACATACTATATCCAAGTATAATATCGACCGGAAGGATTATAGATTTACCGGCGATATAATGAATTCGCTTCCGTTCGGTTATCATGCCGATCTTGGTTCGGTAGGAAATCCAAGCGAAGTTTATTTGTATGGTCTCGGTTTCAATAACATATCCTATCAAGAAAACGGAATTGAAATTACAAACCGATTTCAAAATGCACTCGATCTGAATTTAATTCAATCCGAATCAATCGATATAATAGAATTACCTACACTTACTTCGGGTTTTATATATAACAATAGAAGCAATCCCGTAACATTGAATATAATTACAAGAAACAGAGTAACGAGCAGACCCTATTCAAGAATGAAATTTTATCAAGCACCGGAAAACGAGGGACTTATAAACGGGCAATTCAGCGGCTATATTTTTAGAAGAATAAATGTTTCGTTCGGATTTACAAATCAAAGTACCGATGCTCGTTATAAAAATTCCGAGTTGAGTAACTGGTTGTTTAATACCAGCATTAGATATATGCCGTCAAATCAACTTAATATTATTGCCGCTTACAGCCACTCAAAATTGAATGTGGATTTGAACGGCGGTGTTGATATGAGTTCAACCCCGGATTTGATTTACAACAACGTTCAAGCCGATGTAAATTTTCTTGACAGGTATAATAAAACATCTCGACATAATTTATCGCTTACATCCATTTTTGAAATTGATTCAACCAGTTATAGTAATCTATCCGTTTATTATCAATACAACTTGAATGAATTCCGGCAGAATGAATTAACGAACGATACCACTGAATTAAAAATTATAAACAATAATTCTTACAAAACATTCGGAGTAAATCTTCATCAAAGAATTATTATTAATCCTCTTAGTTTGGATATAATCGGCAATTATGAATACACAAATTTCGATGTAGCATATAACCAAATTGAAGATTATGCAACGTGGTCATTGAGCGGTAAACTTAATTGGAATATATTATCGGGTATGGCGGTTCCTTCAGTATTTGTTAAAACATCTGGCATGGATGATAATAGTTTCTTCGGGTATGGCGCCGAACTAGTTGTTAACCCTACAGAAGGTTTAAGTATTCATGCCGGAATATCAAAATATGATAAACCATTAAACCGGTTTTTGAATATAGATTTAATCAACGAGAAAAACGATGTAACTATTGTTGAAGCCGGTATAAAATCGCATCTTCCGTTCATGAAAGCTTCGTTAAAATATTTTTCAATTGAACAAAGCAGTTATCAATTCGGAAGACTTTCAGAGAGCATTGATTTTTTCCGACAACCGGAAATTATTGATTACAATCTCTCTATTTTCAAACGCAACGGTGTAAATCTTAATATGGAATTGAAGTTTTGGAAATTTTTGCTGCAGACTAATTCCTCAGTTTATTTCAATGAATCAGCTCTATCGGCATATTCTATACCTGCTCAAACTTCTTTTGGCGGGTTATATTATGTTGATACGCTCTTCAACAATAACCTTGACTTGAAAACCGGTATTAATTATAAATTTTTCGGCGAAAGAGGTTTTGGTGCTTATGATTTCCAAAGACTGCAAGCTGCCTATAGCCTTGCAAACAATGAACCAATTACAGGGATTAATGCAGAAAAATTAATCGGTAATAGCTATCAATTTGATTTATATGTCGCCGGAACTATTCGCAAGA
The DNA here is from genome assembly GCA_011049495.1 of Ignavibacteria bacterium. Classification (GTDB taxonomy): domain Bacteria; phylum Bacteroidota; class Ignavibacteria; order Ignavibacteriales; family Melioribacteraceae; genus SURF-28. Next base: position 2,022 of record DSBF01000108.1, on the reverse strand, counting down.
ATGCTATTGTTTATATAGTATTCGAAAACTTGTTGAACACAGGGTATTTTGTTGTTCCATATTACCCGGTTCAACCGCAAGGGTTAAGAATTGGTGTTGCATGGGAATTCTTTGATTAGCATTATATATCATTAGTTTTACAAAATTATTATTGCATGAAACGGAATTATTTACCGAAAGGAATTACAATGAAAAGAATCATGATTATATTATTAGCAATAGTTACACTTTCAATTCAAGCACAGCTTGTAACATGGGAACCGGTTTATTTCACCGAAGATGATGCTGTAACAATCTATTTCAATGCAGAACTTGGAAGCGGCGGACTTAAAGATTATTCCGGTGACATTTATGCTCATACCGGTTTAATTACATCACTTAGCAATACTCCTTCCGATTGGAAGTATGTAATTGCCGCATGGAATGTTAATAAACCAAAAGCAAAACTTACAAGAATCAGCACAAACCTATACAGTCTTGAAATTTCACCAAGTGTTATTAATTACTACTTAACATCAGAAGGAAAATCATTACAAAGCGGTGAAGTAATTGAAAAACTTGCTTTTGTTTTTAGAGCATCGGATGGAAGCAGAGAGGGCAAAACTGCCGCCGGTGGTGATATATTTATTGATCTTAGAACCGGGGTCAGCATATTTGAGCCTGCTTCGAGACCTTACAATGCACAATCCGATGAGGTCTTTACGGTTAAAGCCGCCGGTTCTTCTATAACGGATACACTAAAACTTTTTATTGAAGATAATTTAATCTACACAACTCTTGAAGACACACTTAGTTTTGACATTACAGCAAGTGAACTCAAACAATGGATTAAAGTAGTAGGAAGTAATACTGAAGGAATAGTTGTGGCAGATTCATTCTATTATTATGTAAATCCGCCGATTGTAAGTGAGGATATTCCGGATGGCATTTTAGACGGTATTAATTATATAGATGATAATTCTGTAACTCTTGCACTTCATGCTACAAACAGAGATTTCGTATACGTAATTGGTGATTTCAACAAATGGGAAATTGATCCAAATTATTTTATGAATAGAACACCCGACGAAAGCAAGTATTGGATTACTATTTCAAATTTAGAACCGGGAGAAGAATACGGGTTTCAATATCTTGTTGATGGTACATTGAGAATCGCAGATCCGTACACCGAAAAAGTACTTGACAGATGGAACGATTCGTTTATAAGTGAAGATGTTTATCCAAATCTAAAAAGTTATCCATTGAATAAAACCGAAGGATTAGTTTCTGTTTTACAAACAGCAAAAGAACACTATAACTGGGAAGTTGAAAATTTCGAGAAACCGGCAAAAGAAAAACTTGTCATCTATGAACTTCTTGTCCGTGATTTTGTATCTACTCACAGTTATCAAACTTTGATAGATACTTTAAGTTACCTAAAAAGACTCGGTATTAATGCTATTGAATTAATGCCCGTTTCCGAGTTTGAAGGTAACAGCAGTTGGGGCTATAATCCGAGCTTTTACTTTGCTCCAGATAAATACTACGGGAGAGACGTTGACTTAAAAGCTTTTATCGATGCATGTCATAAAGAAGGTATTGCCGTTATTTTAGATATCGTGTTAAATCATGCTTTCGGTCAAAACTCTTTAGTTCAATTATACCTGGATAGATATGCAACCGATGAAATTATTACCGTAGCAGGTAATCCTTATTTTAATGTGCGATCACCGAATCGTTCATTTTATTGGGGAGCCGATTTTAACCATGAAAGTCCGCACACAAAAGAATTTGTCAAACGAGTACTTGAGCATTGGATAACTGAATTTAAATTTGATGGCTTCCGTTTTGACTTCACAAAAGGATTTACCAACAAAAGCGGCGACGGCTGGGCTTATGATGCTTCAAGAATTTCTATATTAAAAGACTATGCCGATCACATGTGGTCAATCGATCCGGATTCCTACGTTATATTGGAACACCTTGCCGACAACAGCGAAGAAAAAGTTTTAGCTGATTACGGCATGATGCTCTGGGGAAATT
>DSBF01000556.1 GCA_011049495.1 Ignavibacteria bacterium | reverse complement strand
CGTCTTAAAACACCTTCAGTAGTCTGTACAGTAGACTCGTCAACTATAAAGGATAATTCCTCAAATCCTATTTTATCATCATACCGAATATCACTTCCAGTGTAAATGGGAATAATTTCTTTTTCAGCCTCTTGAGCGGTCACAGTAAGTGAAAATAGAATGCAAAATACGGTAATTAAAAGTTTAAGATTTTTTAAGTTTCTCATGATAAATCCTCCTAAAATGTTTAGTTTGCTATTATTATTGCTAACGGTCAGGTATATGCTTAGTTGCGGGGTTTCAAGGCATTACCGTTTCAATTTTGAACAAATGTTTGATACTTGTATAGAACTTCAATTTACCACAAAACCCCGCAATTACCGCTTATACAATGTTATGGGCTGGTTTTCTTTGTCTTTCTTAATTTTAAACTTCAAAAAAGCAAGAATTATTATAGGAAAGATGCTATATCGAAAATAAAATTACTCCAAACACCGTAACAACAAGCAATAAAATAATCATTATTAAAGAAATCACAAAACCTGCAATAGCTAAACCTTTGGGATGTTTAGATAAACCAATGGATGATAGTATTAATCCTAACACACAAATTATCCAATTTAATACTGGAACCCAACATAAAAATACTGCTATTAAAGCAAATACGAAACCAGCAATTCCAAATGCATTTGATTTCTTTTCTGTCTGATTATTAATCACTATTTGTCCTTGTGGATTTTGATTCTCTTGTGTCATATTCAAATAATTTATGATTTTCCTACTCGTTTGGCTTTTCGGTTTGCTCCGTTTTTTATAGTGGTTTTCTGGTCTCCACTATTAGGTAATTACTTGTCTTGATAAATGTCTAAAATTTCAAGACGAGTCAAAAATTGGTGGATCTCTCATTCCGTTGTGTTTTTTCGAAACTTGCCCATAACTCGTTTATAAATGCACCTTTTCCCTATTTTGGTGTACTAATACATCCCCTTTGGAATATATTGTACACCTTTTGGTAAAAAAGGTGTAAATTACTTCAACAAGTATTAGTCATGTTACACAAGGTTGTTTTTGATAACTTGTGTTAATTATTTGCTAATATAAAACTTTTTTTTAAAATGCAAGGGATTTTCGTTAAAAATTTTTGGCGACTTTTTTTACCAACTTGCTAAATTCATTACCTGATGGAGGGATGGTGACCCTTTATGTCTGTCTTTGTGCAGATACCCGTCCATTTTAGTGTGTCTAATTCAAAAAAGGGTTTTCAACAAATTAACACGAAATCATTATAATAGTTATGAGAAAAAATTATATGATTATCCGCAATTGTACCTAAGATTTCCATACCAAGTATCTTCGACAGCTGCAACTAGTAATCTCTCAAATAGATTCTCTACAAAATATCGTTTGGTTGTTTTGTAGCAAAATTCATTCAAGTAATTCTGTAAATATTTGTCTTTTGTTTGATGGTTTATTTCAAGAAGGTTTCGCTTAGCGTTACTTATCATGGTATGAACCCACGGTAGTGCCTTAAATGCTGTATGCAACTTTCATCATCGGGATGCTGCTTGACAAAATCTATAAATTTCATTGTCGATAAATTTTGCACGAAGAAAATACTTTAGGCACATTGACGGGTAATCATTTTTAATCTTCTTTTCCCTCCCCCCACACCTCACTTAAAATCTCCTCAATTCTTTTTTCTGCTCGTTCTTTGAGCAGTTTTACTTTTTCTAATGCCTCTTCATCTTTGTGTATTTCCTCTACTATTCTTTGCTGTACTTCAATGGGCGGGAGGGGGACAGAAATTTTATAAGCATCATTTCTGTTTAAACCTGGTATTCCTGCTCCACCACTCAGCTTTGTTAAATCAATTGATTTAAGAACGAAATAAAACCATCTCAAATTTACTTTATTATTTTTATCAAGTTTAATATAATAAGTTGTATCAATTGGAAAACAGTTTTCTTCCTCCCAAACAACTTCTCCAGATGATCCTTTCCTTCCAATTACAATAGCAGGTCCTTCTATCAAATATTTATTATGAAAACCTGTTCTACCATTAGAACCCATTACAGGATAAGGTCCAAATATTCTGTCTTTTTCTGGCAAACTTTTTCCGTATTCAAAAGAACATACCTCCCCCAATCTCACCATTTTCCAGCCGTCTTTGAGTTCTTTTTTGAGTTCGGGGTGCTCTGCAAGATAATTTTTTAATTCTTTTCTTAGATATCTCTCAATGTTTGGTTTCCATGAATCAATAATTTGCTTACTTCCATCTATTATTTTTTGGTAGTTTTCAATCTCGGCTACAATCTCTTTTTGTACTTCAATGGGAGGTAGGGGGATTGGGATTTTAGCCATTACATTATTCATTAGTTTGGGATTGCCAACATGAATAACATATTTATAGGCAACGGCATTAAGTACTCTTGCCAAATACTTCATTGAAACTTTATCTGTTTTGGCTTTTAGAGTCCCACAAACATTAGTACAGTTAAATTTGCCGTTTCTATAAAAAACCGTTCCGGCGTTAGCTCCGTCAGTTGTCCAAGTTACATATTCACCGTCAAAATCATAGCTATCAATTTTCCCAAAAACTCCGTCGTCTGTAGTTTGAGATGAATAAACAGGATAAATTCCTTTGTGTTTTTCAATATAATTTTTACTAATTACTCTGCCACGACCAAGTTCACAAATATCGCCAATGGCAACTATCGGCCATTTTTGATGTTTTATCTTTTCATTTATTCTGTATCTATCCGCAATTAAATTGTATTCGTCGTTTTCTGCTATTTTTTCTTTTTTTACAAGTAGGGCACTGCAGGGCTTTTTTTCTGCAACAAAGCTTTTGGGCTTGCCGCTTTTAACTGCTGCTATGTATTCTTTAATCACTTTTAGAGCATCGGGTAAATCGTTTTTGTCAATGGGTTTTCTTTGGGCACCAAGGTCAAAGCCATCGTTTTCAATTTTAACAAACAAAATTGAATCGGTATTTTTAGCCATCTGTTTGTCCATCAGCAAAATGGATGTTTTAACACCTGAATAGGGCTGAAATACTCCTGCAGGCAACGATACCACTGCATAGAGGCAATTTTCTACAAGCACTTTTCTTAAACTTTTGTAGGCATTGGCACTCTGGAAAATAATTCCTTCGGGCACGATTACAGCGGCTCTTCCATTGGGTGTAAGGTGTTCGGCAATGTAGCCCACAAAGAGCACTTCGCTGCGGTTGCTCTTCACGCTGAACCTTTTATGCGGGCGGATTCCACCTTTTGGGGTCATAAACGGCGGATTGGCAAGGATTACATCGGCATATTCGTTCCATTTATCTTCGCTGGTTAAGGTATCATACTCCCATATCTTTGGCTTTACAAAACCGTGTAGATACATATTTACCAAAGAAAGCCGCACCATGTCGGGTGAAATATCATAACCTTTGAACTTATCTAATAAGTTTCTTTTTTCTTCTACCGAAAGCAGGTCTGCCCTGTAATTTCCATTATTCCCATTTTGTTTTTTATATTTTTCGGAGGTGTTTTCACGGAGGATATATTTGTATGCAGAAATTAAAAATCCTGCAGTTCCGCAGGCAGGGTCTAAGATGATTTCGTTTTTTTGAGGAGCAACTATTTCTACCATAAAATCAATAATGTGGCGAGGAGTTCTAAATTGCCCGGCATCGCCCTGACTGCTCATTATTGAAAGTAGATATTCGTAGGCATCGCCAAGCCGTTCGGAATGGTCATAAGTAAATTCATTAATGGTTTTTAAGAACATTTTTAGAGTTTCAGGGTCGCGGTAGGGCAAATAAGCATTTTTGAAAATATCACGAAATAGTTGTGGTAAATTGGGGCTTTGGTTGAGTTTAGTAATGGCTTCGGCGTATAGATTGAGCATTTCATATCCGCCCATACGAGGATCTAATAGTTTATTCCAAGCATATTTTTCATATTCACCGGTAAAAAAGTTTTTTTTACCTCCAAGTTGAATGGATTCGTTGTCCATATCATCCATAAACTTGTAAATGAGGGCAATAGTAATTTGCTCCACCTGACTTTTAGGATCAGGCACTTTACCGACCAGGATGTCGCGGGCTGTGTCAATTCTACGTTTGGTTTCTACGTTTAACATCTATTCTCCTTATTGTTCGTTATATTTTAATTACATATCGAAAAAATCGCTTTTTTTCTACACATTGAAAAAACGTGTCGAAAAATTTAGTTTTTTTCGTCATATATATCGTTGGCCGATAAATCAAAATTTTTAAAGAGTAAGAACAAGGGCTCATTAATGTAATAATTATACTTGCCTATTTTATTCATTTTCAGCAACCCGAACTCTACCAATTTATCTAAATTACTTGCCGCTGTTTGTCGGTGCACTTTCAAGTCATTTTGTAAAAATTCAATTTTAGTATAGGGATACTTAAAAAGATTATTCAATAAGTCCTGAGAGTAAAATTTATAGTTTTTCCTTATTTTTTGTTTATAATCAAGCATAAGTTCTTTTATTTTGTTAATCAAAATAATAGTGCTATGCGAAGTTACTTCGATTCCTTTTAGCATATATAAGATCCACTCTTCCCAGTTCTCTTTATCTCTTACTCCCTGTAAAAGTTTATAGTAATCAGATTTAGTTTTAATAATATAACTGCTCAGGTAAAGCACAGGCAAGTCGAGCAAACCTTTTTGAACAAGGTAAAGAATATTTAAAATTCTTCCTGTCCTGCCATTTCCATCATAGAATGGATGAATGGATTCAAATTGAAAATGAACGATAACCATTTTAATTAAGGGATCTAT
>DSBF01000200.1 GCA_011049495.1 Ignavibacteria bacterium | reverse complement strand
GGAATTGTTTATATAAAATCATCTCACGATGATAAATATTTGTATGTTACAATTGAAGATAACGGCTGTGGTATGGATGAGGACACACTGAGTAAAATTTTTGATCCTTTCTTCACAACAAAAAGAGTCGGGAAAGGAACCGGTCTCGGTTTATCGGTAAGTTACGGTATAATTAGAAAATTCCACGGTGATATTTCAGTTGAAAGTGAATTAAATAAGGGAAGTAAATTTACAATCAAAATTCCAATTGAAGAGAATTAATTAAGGAGCATTGAAATGTCTGCAAAGATATTAGTAGTTGATGACGAAAAAGCGATACGTGATTCTTTAAACATGGTTTTGTCGGATGAAGGTTATTCTGTAATTTCTGCTGCCGATGGCGAGGAGGCGCTAAACTTCCTTAATAAAGATGATTTTGATATAGTTATTACCGATATCAAAATGCCGAACGTAGACGGGATGGAATTACTTTCCAAAGGGACAAAAAACTCACCGAGTACTTTCTTTATAATAATGACTGCTTACGCATCCGTTAACACAGCAATAGAAGCATTACGATACGGAGCTTATGATTATATAATCAAACCTGTCGAGTTTGACGATCTTCTTCTTAGAGTAAAAAGGTTACTCGATTACAAAAAGGTTTCATTAGAAAACAAACTACTTAGACAGCGTGTTGTTGAGGTCGGTGATTTTAACAACATCATCGGGAAAAGCGAACCGATGAAAAAAGTTTTCGATCTAATCAAACAAGTTGCGCCAACTAACTCAAACGTTTTGGTCTCCGGTAAAAGCGGTACAGGAAAAGAGCTCGTTGCGAAGGCAATCCATTTCAACAGTTTAAGAAAAGATCAGATATTTTTACCTATAAATTGCGGTGCAATTTCAGAAAATTTAATAGAATCCGAATTATTCGGACATAGGAAGGGGTCATTTACCGGAGCCACAGAAGAAAAGCAAGGTTTATTCAAAGTAGCCGATGGTGGTACATTATTGCTGGATGAAATTGGTGACTTACCATTAAACTTACAAGTTAAACTCTTACGCGCAATTGAGGACAAACAATTTCTTCCGGTCGGCGGGACAAAACATATTCAAACAAATGTAAGAATTATAGCTGCGACAAATCAGAATCTTTACGAGAAAACAAAAAAAGGTGAATTCCGCGAAGATTTATTTTATAGATTAAATGTAGTTGAAATAAAGCTTCCTTCATTAAATGAAAGAAAGGATGACATTCCTTTACTTGTAAACCACTTCATTGAAAAATATTGTAATGAAATGGGTAAAAAAGTATTGGGCGTTGATAACGAAACAATGAAAGTTTTAATGGGGCATGATTGGCAGGGCGGAGTTCGTGAATTGGAAAATGTTATTGAACGAGCAGTTATTTTTGCTTCCGGCGATATGATTACCGTTGAAAATTTAGCCGAGCACATTCGCGGTGAAGCTCATCCTCATGGTTATCCCGATTCACTCAAAGAAGCTATTGCCGGTTTTGAAAGAGAACATATTTTAAGAATCATCAAAAAATTCGACTACAATAAAGAAGAAGCTGCAAAATCTCTTTGTATTGGACTCTCATCTCTGTATAGAAAAATGGAAGAACTGAAAATTCCAACCAAATCCCCCCGGTAAAAGAGGTTTGGGGACACACTGTCCTTTAAAATCTGTTTTCATATTATTCAATTTTTATGTTTCTTTTTTGCTAGTAAATCCTTACCTTAAAATTATGATTAAAGGTTTCATTAAGGTAATCTTTATTATTAATTAGGGTTGCTCTAATGAAACCTCGCCGATTAGCTAATTCAATACAAAAATAAAGTTGCAACATTTAATTTAATCTTCTTTTTGTGAAGCAGGCAATTAAATTTTTATATACCAAAAGAGGTTGGTTATGAAAAAGCTAACTATATTTATTCTTTTCTTGCTCCTCGTTTTAACAAGTTCCGCACAGCTTGAAGAGCTGCAGAAAATCTCAATTGAAAGCAAAAACTTTACGGACTTTCAAAAATCATTTGTCTTCCAAAGCAACGGAACTCTATACTATTTTTATAGAGAACTAGGTGGACAGAATATCATCGTTGAAAGTAGTTCAGATTACGGTGAAACCTGGAATGAGCTTTATGAAATTACCGGACTTCCTCTTAGAACATTAAGCGAGAGAAGTTTTGATATTATTCAAAAGGATGATAATAATTTTCTAATTGCCTACTTACAGTTCCCCGGAAAGCTTGCGATTTTCAATTATAATATTGTATCAAATTCACTCGAACAAATTGGAACGGCACATTCGTTAAGTTCGGGAGTTGAAGAAATTGAATTTACATTCATTGACGAATCAACCTACTTTGCTTCTCTGAAAGACTCAGGCAATAATGTTTTTTATGTAAGAACCGATGACGGTGCTTTAACATGGTCAACAAATCATAGTTTCCCGGGAACACTAACCGGCAGCAGACCGATAGTTACATCTTACCATAACGGTAATCTCTACGCTGCTATTAATGAAGAGAACAATATTTCGCTTGTTGTTAGTCCCGATAAAGGCGTAACATGGAGTGCTCCGTTTGAGGTTTTCACGAATGATAAACTTATCTCAAATGCATCAATTCATTCCGACGGTGATAAATTATTTATCGTTTTTGAAGAACACATTTATGTTGATCAATTAAATGATTTTCAAACCGATGTATGTTACATAAGTAGTATTGATTACGGAAATAACTGGAGTAACAAAAGTAAATATACCAAAGCAGTCAGTAATGAATTTATTTCCGGAATAAATTTTTCATCGGGCAAATTATACACTTTAATTCTTTCCAATAGAGCTAACGTTAAAAATTTTGATACATACTTAGGAATATTCCCGTTAACAGTCGATCCAGCGCCCCCTATTATTTATTGGAGTGAAATTCCTATAAGTATAGATTTAGATAGTGATTTTATAATAAGAGTTTTTGTTTTGGATGAAACCGGCATTGAGTCGGTTACTGTTGTTTTTTATAAGAAAGTATATATCCTTTATGATGACGGCAATCATGGTGATGATGCCGCAGGTGATAATATATTCGGTGCAGTAATTCCCGGTCGCCCCTCTGTTTTTTCTTTTGATCCCGCACGTCAACAAGCTGTTGCCGTAAATAATATAATTTTACCCATTATGAATAACGGCATATTAGCTTCTGTAAATGCCAGCGTTTCCGAAAGGTTAAGTCTTGAAATAAACGATACAGATGACAATAGTATTACTCAATCACATAATATAAGATTTAATGAAGTAAGCGGCTCAGATGGCAAATATGACGGAAAGAATTTTCTATTCAGCGGTGGATTTTTTCTATCTGGTTTAGCCGGAGATTCTATGTGGGCTAATGGTATTGCATCTGGTCACTTGATTATCGACTATCAAGCAGGTCAAATCGGAAGTGATCCGCAAGATACTGATAACCTGGTGTATTCGGTAAGATCGGACGACCCTCCATTTGATAAATCTTGGGATGACTGGAGCAGAGCTGTTGAACAAGGCGCTTATTTTTATGACGGCGACGGCGATGGAATTTATAATCCCGTTGATAAAAACGGTAACGGTGTTTGGGATTCAGATGAAGATAAACCTGATATACTTTATGACGGTGTTTATTTCACAGCTTACAATGACGGCATACCTGCTTCAGATAGAAGATTTAAAGATATTGACCCTCTCGGAATAGAAATTAGACAATCAATTTATGCCTCTTACAGAAATACAATTCTGGATGATGTTGTATTTATCAGATATTCATTATTATATAAAGGATTGGGTGACCCTGCTGAACCTGATTCATTAACAGAAGTTTATTTTTCAGTCTTTACTGATACTGATATCGGAAATCATAATGATGATAAAACAGGATGTGATACAACCATTCACTCCGGATATACCTACAATGAAGGGAGCGATGAATTATTTGGTGTGAATCCCCCTGCTTCTTTTAAGACAGTTGTTCAAGGTCCGGTTACAAAAACCGGCAATTCTTCAGATATTGGTTATAATAAGTTTGGTCCGGATATCGGTATACAAACTTTTCAAGGATATACTAATTTGGGTATGACTTCTTTCGCTGCACCTCAAAAGAGTGCTGGATATTTAAGAGATCCGTATAGCCCCACTTCAGTTAGAAATTATCAGCAAGGTCTTGATGATTATGGTGAAAGAATTGATCCATGCGAACTTATTTTAGGAGAAGTAAGAGGCGGACTTGATTGTGCTGATGTCGATAGTAAATATTGGTTCAGCGGTGACCCGGTAAGAGATTTTGGTTGGATTTACAAATATAGTGGAGACGCCAGAGATATGATTAATACCGGTCCGTTTAACCTTATTAAAAATGAACCGATGGATATTATTATTGCGTATGTAGTAGGAAGAGGAATAGATCATCTTAATTCAATTGACCGTGCAAGAGAAATTACGCGTTATGTTCATGAAGAATATGAACGGAATTTCAGTACGCTTGTAAGTGTTGAAGACAAACAAGAAGAATTACCGGCACAATTTTATTTATCTCAAAACTATCCAAACCCCTTCAACCCAACAACAAAAATAAAATTCTCCATTCCAAGCCCTACTTCCCCCCTTTCCAAGGGGGGAATGCAAGGGGGGTTAACTAATGTATCCCTAATTGTTTATGATATTCTCGGAAGAAAAGTTACTACGTTAGTAGATGAACCAAAAGCTCCCGGCACTTATGAAATCACATTCGATGCATCACGGCTTGCAAGCGGTGTTTACCTGTATCGTTTAACAAGCGGTTCTTTTTCCCAAACTAAGAAGATGAT
>DSBF01000426.1 GCA_011049495.1 Ignavibacteria bacterium | reverse complement strand
GATGAATCACCGCTTAAGTTCGGTTTAATTTATGTCGGAACCGATGATGGTTATATCTGGATAACAAAAGACGGCGGCAATAAGTGGGAAAGAATTTCAGATTCACTGCCGCAGGATTATTGGGTTAGCAGAGTTGACGCATCTAACCACAATGAAGGAACGGTTTATGCATCACTAAACGGTTATCGCTGGGATAATTTTAATGCGTTAGTTTATAGATCAACAAATTACGGAAAGACCTGGGAACAGATAGGTAAAGATTTACCCGCCGAACCGGTTAATGTTATTAAAGAAGACCCGAAGAAACCGAATATACTTTATGTCGGTACAGATCACGGTGCTTATATTTCAACCGATTACGGTAAATCATTTACTGCATTTTCAAAAGGATTGCCTGCGGTTGCCGTACACGACTTGGTTGTTCATCCGAGAGATAATGATATTGTTTTAGGCACACACGGAAGATCAATATTCATTGCGGATGTTAACTATATTCAAAAACTTGACGAATCAATTACATCAAAAGATTTGCATTTCTTCCCTGCAGAAAAAGAAATTAAGTTTTCACCAAGATGGGGAAGTTTAAATTGGGATTGGAATTTAATTGAACCTTCAGCAGCTGAGTTTGTTTTTTATTCTAATAACGAGGGAGAATCCTCAATAAAAATTTTCACTGACGGTGGTATTCAACTTAAAGAATTAATAAACAATTCGGATTACGGATTGAATTTTGTTAAATATGATTTGACGATTGATTCGGCAGTAGTTGAAAAATATATTAATGAATTAAATGAATCAGCAGAAGAAGAAATAAAAATAAAAAAAGCAGATAACGGAAAATTCTATATTCAGCCGGGAACTTATGACGTTGAGATTACTTTAAATGGAGTAACAGACATTCAGACGCTTGTAATAAAAGCAGCCGATAAAAAAGAAAGAGGTAAAGAAAAGAAAACCCCGTAATTGATTAATGATTATTTATTATTGATTATTATTAGAGAATGAGGAAGTGATGTCCATACAAGAAACACAAAAAGAAATAGTAGAAGAATTTCAATACTTGCCGGATTGGGAGGAAAAGTATGGCGAGATAATTCGGTTGGGAAGAAAACTCCCCGAATATCCCGAAGAATTCAGAGATGAAAAATACAAAGTAAAAGGATGTCAATCACAAGTATGGCTGCATCCGGAATTTAAAGACGGTAAAATTTGTTTCGATGCGGACAGCGATGCAATGATTGTAAAAGGATTAATCGGTTTATTGATGCGCGTTTATAATAACAGAACACCGCAGGAAATTTTAGATAACCCGCCGGACTTTTTACAAGAAATCGGAATTGATAACCATCTTTCTCCAACAAGGAAAAACGGTCTCGGTGCAATGATGAAGCAGATTCAAATGTATGCGGTTGCGTTTAGGTCTATGGAAAAATAGAAAATTAGTAATGATACCTGCACTGTAAAAAATTAATTTGTTCTTTGCTCACTTTATAAACAATACGGTGTTCTTGAGTAATTCTGCGTGACCAAATATCTTTCTTTAAATACTTAAGCTGTTCCGGTTTCCCAATACCGTTAAAAGGATCTCGCAAAACGGCTTCCATTAATAGGATAATTCTATATGCTGTTTTGCGATCGGTCTCTGTCCAATATTTCAGATCTTCGATAAATTGTTTTTGTAAAACGGCATCTCTTTTAATTTTACTCAATGCCGAACTCTTTCCTTAAGTCATCGATAAGTACTTTCTTGCCTTTACCTTTTTCTGCATCTTTTACTGCTTCAAGCAAACGCTGTGCATTTTTAGGAGAACGTAGCAAATGAGCAGTTTCTAAAAGAGATGAAAGTTCTTTTTCCGAAATTAGTGCAACGCTGTCACCGACTCGTCTATCGATAAAATACACCTCATTGTTTTCGGAGACCTTATTTAATATCTCGGCTAAGTTTTCCCTTGCTTTGGAATATGTATATCTTTCTGCCATAGCAAACCCCACATGATTGTACAGAGTTATTGTACGACTATTTGTGGAAAGATTCAAGGTCTATATTATCTCTCAATAATATGTTTTCTTGTTTGATAATATATTCCGATCAAATAAAAATGATTCTATAATCGACTTTTCTTAAATTGCTCAACAAATCTTTTTAAATGAGTGAATCATGAAAAATAATTTTTACACAGAATTTGATACAAAGCGTTTACACGAGAGCAAACGCGAACATGATTACCGCAATGCATTTCAAATTGATAGAGATAGAATTATACATTCGTCCGAATTCCGCAGACTGCAAGGCAAAACCCAAGTCTTCCTGCCCGGTGAATATGATTTTTACAGAACAAGATTAACTCACTCAATTGAAGTTGCGCAAATTGGAAGATCAATTTGTAATTTTATTCATCACAAAGAAAAAGATAAATTCAGTGATGATTATTTTATCGAGCCTGATTTGGTCGAATCGGCCTGCCTTGCTCATGATTTGGGTCATCCGCCGTTTGGTCATGCCGGAGAAAGAACACTTCATAAACTAATGAAAGAGTACGGCGGATTTGAAGGTAATGCTCAGACGCTTAGAATAATTACCGAAACAATTTACAGAACCGAGAACTCACGAAAAGGAATGAATCCTTGCAGAGCATTCCTCGACAGTATTTTAAAATATAAAAGTTTGTTTAACGAGCTTGACAATCCTTTCAACCACTATATATACGTTGAACAAAAAGAACACTTAAATTTTGTTTTTGATGGCGAAGATATTCACAAACATTTTTCACACGGCGAAGAAGCAGATTCTTTCAGAAGTATCGAATGTCAAATTATGGATTGGGCTGATGATACCGCTTATGCTATTAATGATATTCAAGATAGTATAATCGGCGGCTTTATTACGATTGCCAAACTTGTTAATTACGCCAAAGATTATTCTTTGAACAAAGATGAGTCTGTTTATTTAGAAGAATTAATAGAATGGATTAAAGACGGTAAAATAAAACCAAAACTCGGTTCGCAGATTGGAGATTTTATCAACGCATGCTCAATTGAAGAACAAAAAACTTTTATGGATAACAAAACAAACCGGTACAAGTATAAATTGGTTGTTGATGGTAAATGTCTTGAGAAAGCAAATTTCTACAAAAAAATTGCAACCGAATTAGTATTCAAATCAACGCAGCTGCATCAGATGGAATCCAAAGGGGATTATATGCTTACAAACTTTTTTAATGTGATGAAAGAAAATTATATTGAGAGAGTTAACGATATAAAACTTGTACCGGAATTCGGTCATAAAATAATTGTGAATACAGAAGACAAACTTACCCGCGCAAGATTGGTTTGCGATAACCTAGCTGGAATGACGGACTCGTTTGCAATGCGTTCATACCGAAGATTGTTTGACCCGAATTACAGTTCTATTGCCGATTTGGTTTAATCATTGCCCCATCTCACCTTGGAAGTTTATTAATTAACCGTAGAGGCTCTAAGCCATTTCTTGTCAATTTACATTTATTTTTAAATAATTATTAACTACTTTTGAACCAAGTTGATCCAAGAATGGTTCACCATCAAAATGAAATCGATAACATTACATAACATGAACAATAAGCTGTACCATTATCTAAACAAGCGGGCAAAAGAAAAGGGTACAAGTTTAAATCAGACTATCAAGTTAATTCTTGAAGAGCACTTCGGAATCAGTCCACAACAAAATAAGAAGGAAGAAGAATTCCGAGAGTTTTTGGGTGTTTGGAATAAGCAGGAGCTGAAAGAATTCCAAAAAAGAACCGATGAATTTAATAAAGTGAATGGGGACGATTGGAGGTGAAAAAGGTACTGTTGGACACGAATGCATACAGCAGTTTGCTAGCCGGTGATGAAAAAGTATTGAAAGAAATTGAAAACTCGGCAATCGTTTATCTTTCAGTATTTGTAATTGGCGAATTACTAACTGAATTTAAAGGAGGCAGCAAGGAGCAGGAAAACAAAAAAATTTTAACGCGCTTTTTTGAAAAACCCTCTGTTGAAATTATTAATGCAACAGTCGAAACTTCCGAATTCTTCGCACACGTAAAATATCAATTAAAAGTGAAGGGCTCTCCCATACCGATCAATGATGTCTGGATTGCCTCTCATGTTTTTGAAACCGGTTCAACACTAATTACTTATGATTTACACTTCAGTAAGATTCCCGGTATCAAACTTTGGGATCAGTTTGATTAACATTCCGGTTATTGAATTAGCTGTAAAAAATTGGACTTGTCTGCCAACAAAAGGTAAGCTTACTTTTGAAATCTCTCAATAACTTCTTCAACTGTCTTTGTATTATTAAAGAAAGATAAAATCTTACTCAACACTTCATCCACATAAGCATCCGGACAGGATGCACCGCTTGTTAAAACAATTTTAACCGGTTTGTTTAGAGGAAGGAAATTCTCGGTAGTAATCTCTTCTTTGCTGTGAATATTAAAATGACTGATTAACGTTTTAGATAAAATTTTATCGGCATTGTTTATAAAGTATGTCGGAAATTTCTCTTCAAGCAGCTCAACAATATGAGATGTATTTGAACTATTGTATCCGCCGACTACAATTGCTAAATCGGCATTGGTATTCAACAAACCATAGGTAGCAGATTGATTATCGTTTGTTGCATAACAAAGTGTGTCGCGTGTATCGGCAAAGTGATCTTTTATATTTTCCTCGCCATATTTATCAACCATAGTGCGCTTTAGTAAATCGGCGATTTCTTGTGTTTCGGTTGCGAGCATTGTTGTTTGGTTTACCACCCCGACTTTTTCCAAATCTTTTTCTACATTGAAGCCTTCGGAATATTT
>DSBF01000259.1 GCA_011049495.1 Ignavibacteria bacterium | reverse complement strand
TCGATATGGTTTTCTTGATAATTTTGGTAATGTTGACAATGTTAAATTTCTCCTCAGCCCTTCCAGCATAATTCTTTTAGGTGATCATACTCAATACAACGACGGAATACTAATCTCATCTGCGGTAAACAGTTATGTTGGGCTTGCATATAGAAAAGTTAAAAACAGCTATACAATTATTTACGACGGTAAAGTTTACAAAGGAGAGTCTGGAACGGGTTTCAAACCCTCAGATGAGAACGCTCCAATTAAGAGTCTGATAAATATTGTTAATAATCTTATTAAAGAAAATCATCTTATTTGCGGATTCGAATGCTACATCATAAACCAGACTTCCAAAGTATTTGGTTTAGGCAATCATGCAGCAATTGCAATGGGTTTTTTGAAAGCATTAGTTCTTTCTTCATGCATTAAATTATCAAATGAAGCTCTTCTGGAATTTGCCGTAAATTCCGAAACTGAAATTTTTGGACCGGTTGTAAGTAAACCCCTATATTATTCTTCATTAGCTCAACGTCCGAATACTTTTCTTTATTACGATTCAAGAACCGATCATAAGAAGTATTTTCCTATCGACAAAAATTTGAGATTAGTTGTTTGCAACACTCTACAAGAAAAAGACAATTTTCTTCAAAATTGTAAAGACAGAATACTTGAATGCGAAGTGGGTGTTAAGGGCTTACGGTTATATATATGGGGTATTAAAAATCTTCGTGATGTAGAAGAGAAATTTCTTCAAAGACATATACACGTTTTACCAAAGAGGTTATATACCCGATGTTTGTACAATATTGTAGAAAGAAAGATTGTTGAGGAAGCTTACAAAGATTTGAAGAATAACCGGTTAAATAACTTCGGGAAAAAACTAAATCAAACACATCAAAAATTAAGCGAACTTTACGAGATTAGTTCGAGTGCAATGGATAAACTTGTTCTTTCCGCCGAAGAATCGAAAGTGAGTATAGGCAGCAAAATGTTAAGTTGCTCTTATCACGATTCAACAATTAATCTTGTTTTACAAAAAAACACGAACAAGTTTGCATCATTTATGGATTCTAATTTTATGCCGGTCAGCGGATCAAAACTGAAAACTGAAAATTACTTATTCTCCGAAGGTGTTCGTCAATTAAACTAAACAAGCATCACAATCCGGCTGCAAATTATTCCGATTTTTCTTATAATTTTCTTACATCAATTTCAACTTGATTTTAACACATCTTAATAATACATTTTCTTCGAAGTAAAAAAGGAATTATATGTCTTTCTCCGAAGATTTTTTTGACAGCAATGAAAACCAAAGATTTGATGATGAGGATCTTCAAGCCAAAGTAAAATCCTGTAAAGAGATTGTCACAGCCGGTCAAACATTTTCATATCTTGAAAACATTGAAGAAACAATAGAGCTCTGTTTAGAATTTGATTACATAGATGACGGCTTATTCTTATGCGATGCAGTGTTGGAGATCACACCCTACAACTCCGAAATATGGCAATTCAAAGGTATGCTGTTAAACAATAAATTTGATTTCGAAAACGCTTACTATGCTTTCAATAAATCGCTTTCTCTAAATCCAAACGATGTGGAATCTTTAATTAACAAATCAATTGCCGAAGAAAATCTAAACATGTTGAACGATTCTATTGAAACACTTAACAAAGCATTAATGCTAGAACCTAATAATGAAGAAGTGGTCTTTAGTTTAGGACTTATTAACGAGCGGCAAGAAAATTATCAAGAAGCTATTGAGTATTTCAAAAAGGCAATTGAAATGGATAAATCCTATGCCGAAGCCTGGTATGAATTAGGATATTGCTATGAGAGTCTTGACGAACTTGATGAAGCATTAAAAGTATACGAAAAATTTCTTGACTTAGAACCGCATAGTCCGACCGGTTGGTATAATAAAGGAATTGTTCAAGTAAGAATGGGTGACTTTGCCAATGCTGCAGATAGTTTTGAGTTATCAATTGCTCTTAAAGATGATTTTGCCAGTTCATGGTTTAATCTTGGCGTTGCATACGCTAACATGAATAAAATAAATGATTCTCTCAATACATTTAAAAAAGCTGCCGAACTGGATCCTTATGATGAAGCTATTTACTTAAATATAGGTCAAGCATACGAAGATTTAAGCGATTTGAATATGGCAATCAGAAATTACTCAAAAGCTATTGAGATGAATGAAGATTATTACGAAGCTTATCTTGCAAGAGGTTATTGTTACGATATTTTAGGAAAATATAGATTAGCTTTACGCGATTTCAATAAAGCAATTTCAATTACTACAAACCCTACAGATGCTTGGTCTGCAAGAGCTGATTTGGAATATTCTTTAGGACATCTACAAGATTCAATCCAGTGTTATATTAACGCAATTGAATCGGATTATAAAAATTTTAATGCTTGGTTTAAATTAGCCGAAACTTATATTGAAATTGGTTCCTGGTTAGATGCTTTAGCTGCTTTCGAAGAATGCTTAAATCTTAAACCCGAACATGCCAATAGTTATTACGGGAAAGCAAAAATATTTTTCCTTTTAAACAGGACTACCGAGGCAATCTCATGTTTAAAATCCGCATTTAAGCTTGATCCAACTATCAGAAACGATTTTGCAAAAGAGTTTCCCGAGGTAAAGACATCAAAACTTTTTAATAAGTTAATTCAAGAAAACTAATCATCTCTTTCAATGCAATCTTTAAACAAATTTAATCATACAACTCAGATAGTAGGTGTAATCGGTCATCCGATTAAACATTCGTTTTCGCCATTGATGCATAACATCTCTTTTGAAATGCTTGGTCTTAATTATATATATCTTCCCTTTGATGTTGCCGCAACAAATTTAAAAACAGCATTAAAAGGAATGATTGCTTTAGGGATAAGAGGAGTAAATGTTACTCTTCCGCTTAAAGAAAAAATCGGGCAATATCTCAACGAAATTTCCGACGAGGCAAATATTGTCGGATCAATTAACACGGTTGTAAACGACAATGGAGTTCTGCACGGTTACAATACTGATGTTCACGGAATAATTGAAACTTTGGCGCCGTTTAAAGATGAAATTACAGGAAATTCTGTTACGGTAATAGGTTCAGGCGGTTCTTCGCGCAGCGTGCTTTATGCTTTGATAAAGGATTTTAAACCGGGCAAGATTAATATTGTTAATAGAACTGCCGATAAAGCCGAATCATTAAAAGAATATTTTAGATCAAAAATGCTTTTTGAGAATCTCTCTTCACATGAATTAATTCCTCCGGATCTCGTATCACTTTTTAATGATTCCAAATTGATTATTAATACTACCTCTATAGGAATGTCACCGGAAGTGGATGATTCACCTACAAACATCGACGAATCTTTTAATAAGGACCAGATTGTTTTTGACGTTGTTTATAATCCTCTGAAGACAAAATTTTTAAAGATGGCGGAATCAAAAGGGGCAATTGCCTTGAATGGTTTGAAGATGTTTGTTGAGCAGGGCGCAAAATCATTCGAACTTTGGACAGATCAAAAAATGCCGATTGATAAAATCTACTACACAATCAAATCATATATGGAAGCCTAACTAAGCATTTCAACGGCTTTCTTGAATCTTTCAACAGCTCTTTCCAAATTTTCAATCGAACTTGCATACGAAACTCTCAAGTATCCCTCGGCTCCAAATGCACTACCAGGTACAACAGCAATTTTTGCTTCCTTTAATAAATGCATTGCAAAATCAAAAGAGTGCTCTATTTTAAAGACGGATGATTTTCGATGAAATAACTTGCTGATATTTGGGAAAAGATAAAACGCTCCTTCCGGTTTGTTGCATGTGATGCCTTCAATTTTGTTCAGCTCAGCATGAAGATAGTTTCTACGTTTCTCAAATTCTTGTCGCATATATTCAACAACATCTTGCGGACCTAAAAATGCTTCAATAGCTGCTTGCTGAGAAATTGATGAGGCGTGAGATGTTGAATGACTTTGCAACTTGTTTATCCCGTCAACTACATTTTTCTGTGCTGCAGTATAGCCTACACGCCATCCGGTCATTGCATACGCTTTTGATACTCCGTTAATTAATATTGTTCTTCGTTTTGTATCTTCACCTAATGTCGGGAAACTTGTAAACTTAAAATCGTCGTAAGTAAGTTTATCATATATTTCATCTGCTATCACGAATATATGATACCTTGACATTATTTCAGCAATTTCTTCAAGTTCTTCTTTTGTATAAGCAGAACCTGTCGGATTTGAAGGATTACATAATATCATTGCTCTTGTATAAGGCGTAATAGCATCTACCAATTGCTGAGGCGTCAGTTTGAAATTATTCTCTTCTGATGTTTGAACTATTACCGGGGTACCATGAGCTAATGTGACCATTTGAGGATAGGACACCCAGTACGGTGCCGGAATAATAACTTCATCATCAACATGAACAGTTGCCATAATAGTATTGTAAACGCTTTGTTTAGCACCGTTTGAAACTATTATTTCATCAAGTTCGTAGCGAAGATCGTAATCCCGAATTAAACTTTGCTGAATAGCTTTTCGAAGTTCAACTGTCCCGGAGTTAATAGTATATTTAGTATGTTCTTCATCAATAGCACGTTTGGCTGCATCTTTAATATTTTGCGGTGTTGGAAAATCGGGTTCACCGACACTTAAATCGATAACATCTTCTCCGCGTGCCTTCATTGCTTTAGCTTCACCGGCAACACGCATAGTTGGTGATACACCTACTTTATCTATTCTTTTACATACAGAAAGTTCATTTACTCGCATTGGAAAGCCCTCGTTTTAAATTGCAGCAAATATAAGCGTTGGACTATTGAGATGAAAGTGAATACTACTAACTATCGATTAAATTAAATGA
>DSBF01000344.1 GCA_011049495.1 Ignavibacteria bacterium | reverse complement strand
ATGTTTAAACTAATCAATCCGCCAAACGCCGTTACACTTACAGTATAAGCATTCCATTGCGGTGTAGAATTAAATGGATAGCTGATCAATCTAACTTCTTGATCGGCAATGATAGTTACAAGCGAGGGATCAATACCTAATGAATCTAACAATTCATCAAATACCGCTGTATCGATATAAATGAACATACCGGTAGTTGAGGTTCTAAACGGAAACTCTGCAGAAAATGTTGCCGGACCGACATTTACGTAATTTGACTGAATAATATAAGTTGTGTTTCCAATATTCAGCTGTGAAGAAAAACTAACATCACGGGTATAAGTTGAAGTACCGCTTGAATCCGTAGTTTGTCCTTGATAATTTAATGTAGAACCGACACCACCCGGATAGTAATGAGTTGCAGAAGTACCATCTGTCGGATCGGTAGGACCATCATCATCGCTTGAACATGACGATATAAACAGCATTAATAAAATTGTAAGTAAATAAATAAGAGTCTTTTTCATCTCACACCTCTGTTGTTAATAAAATTTCTTTTAATTCATTAAATGCTTTTGCACGATGACTAATTCTGTTTTTTCCCTCTAAAGTCATTTCAGCTAATGTAATATCATATCCGTCCGGGACAAAAATCGGGTCATAACCGAAACCATTTGAACCGCGAAATTCATGAATAATTTTACCAGGTAATTTACCAACGGCTCTTTGTACTGCTCTGCCGTTATAATAAATAGCCATAGTTATAAATTGTGCCTTATGTGGTTCAGGTAACCCGGATAATTCTTTTAATACCTTTTCGTTATTATCGGAATAGGAACAGCCTTCTCCGGCATATCTTGCAGAAAGTACCCCCGGTCTTCCACCAAGTTGTTCGATTGATAAACCTGAATCATCTGCAATAGTCGGTAATCCGAATTTCTGAAAAACAATTTTTGCTTTTTTAAATGCGTTGTCTTCAAATGTAAGTCCGTCTTCTTCAATTTCAGGAATACTGCCAAGTTCCTTCATTGGAATTATTGTTATACCGGTATCACTAAAAATATCGCAGACTTCTTTTATTTTGCCTTCATTGGTAGAAGCAAATACCAATTTACCCAAAGTGTATTTCCTCTTTTATTTAAATTTAGTAATAAGTTTATTTTTCTTCAGATAAAAGTGATTCCATTTGTTCCATAGCAAAACGAAGGTGCGGAATAACAATTGAACCGCCTACAATTAGTGCGATATTAAATGATTCCAACAGTTCCTCGCGTGTTGCGCCTTCCTCAATTGAACGATCAATATGATAGAGTATACAATCGTTACATCTTAAAACCATTGAAGCAACAAGCCCCATTAATTCTTTCATTTTTGCGGGAAGTGCACCATCAATATATGCTTTATTATCCAAAGCAAAAAACTTTTTAAAATCGTTAAAACCGGAGTTAAGGATTTTGTCGTTCATTTCGGAACGGTATGCTTTGAACTGCGTAACAGTTGTTTTCATTTTATACCTTCTTTCTTTGTAATTCTTTCTTTAAATATTTCCCTGTAATACTTTTTTTATTTTCTGCAATTTGTTCAGGAGTTCCTTCGGCAATTACTTTACCGCCATGTTCACCACCGCCTTCTCCCAAATCAATAATGTAGTCTGCAACTTTTATAACGTCTAAATTATGTTCAACAACAATTACAGTGTTTCCTTTATCGACTAATTTTTGGAGAACTTTTAATAAAATATTTACATCCTCAAAATGCAGTCCTGTTGTCGGTTCATCAAGAATGTAAAGAGTTTTGCCGGTACTAACTTTACTCAGTTCAGTAGCAAGTTTCACTCTTTGTGCTTCGCCGCCTGATAGAGTTGTTGCCTGCTGCCCCAAGCGGATGTAACCCAAGCCTACATCACAAAGCGCTTTAATTTTTCTTTTAATTCGAGGATGATCTTCAAAAAACTCCATTGCTTCCGCAACCGACATATCCAATACATCTGCAATTGATTTTGTTTTATATAAAATTTCCAACGTTTCTCTGTTGTATCTTTTACCTCTGCAAGTTTCGCACAATACATATACATCAGGGAGAAAATTCATTTCAATTTTTTTGAGCCCGTCACCCTGGCAGTCTTCGCATCTTCCACCTTTAACGTTAAAGCTGAATCTTCCGGCTTTATATCCTCTTACTTTTGACTCGGGTAATTGTGTATATAGATCACGGATAAAGGTAAACAACCCGGTATAAGTTGCAGGATTTGAACGGGGAGTTCTTCCGATCGGCGATTGATCAATTTCAATTACTTTATCAACTTCATCCAGCCCCTTAACTTCATCATACGGAAGAGCGGCAACTTTAGAGTGATAAAATTTTCTCATTAATATTTTTACGAGAGTTTCATTTATTAAACTTGATTTACCTGAACCGCTTACACCTGTTACACAAGTAAATGTTGATAGAGGAATTTTTAGATGAACATCTTTCAGGTTATGTCCTTTAGCCCCAATAATTTCAATAAAGCTACCGTTGCCCACTCTTCTTTTTTCAGGTATTTCAATTCGTTTTTTATTTTCTAAGTAATCTAAAGTAATTGAGGAAAAACCATTTTTAGATTTCAGAAATTTTTCATAAACACCGGATAGGCAAACTTCACCGCCGTTAATGCCTGCACGGGGACCCAAATCAATAAGGTAATCTGAACTTTCAATTGTTTCTCTATCATGTTCAACAACGATTACCGTGTTTCCCAAATCGCGTAAATTTTTAAGTGATTGAATGAGTTTTATATTATCGCTTTGATGAAGCCCGATACTTGGTTCATCGAGTACATAAAGGACTCCTGCAAGCTGCGAACCAATCTGTGTTGCAAGTCTAATCCGCTGTGATTCACCGCCGGATAATGTACGAGCACTTCTATCCAATGATAAATATTCCAAACCGACATTTAATAAAAATGATAAACGTTCTTTAATCTCTTTAATAATTTGTGCGCCTATAATTTCTTCGCGTTCATTGAGTTTAAGATTATTAAAAAATTCAGCACATCTTTCAATTGATAATTTTGTCACTTCACTTATGTTTTTTTCACCGATTTTTACAGAGAGCGATTCTTGTTTTAATCTTCCGCCACCGCAGGTTGAGCATGTAATTGTATTCATAAATGATTCTGCCCAATCGCGTATTTTATTCGATGAAGTGTTATCGAAATAATGTTTAACGTAATTTAACAAACCAGAAAACTTGTGCATGTAAGTAACCGATTTGCCGCCTCCGAATTTATACTTAAACGGAATTTTATCTTTACTTCCGTTAAGTAGAACATCAAGTTGTTCTTCATTTAATTTATTTAGCGGTGTATCATAATCGAAACCGAATTTTTCAGAAACACCTTCAAGCTGGTTGAAGAACCAAATGTTTCTTGGTTTACCCAGCGGTTCTAAAGCCCCGTCATTAATAGATTTTGACCAATCGGGAATAATTAGATTTATATCCATCTCTTTTTTCTCACCGAGACCTTCGCAATCAGGACAGCTTCCGTACGGGGAATTAAATGAGAATGAATTTGGTGCCAATTCCGAATAACTGATATTACAATTGTGGCATGCAAGATTTTTGCTGTATATTTTCTCTTCGTTTGAATCTTCATCAACAACGTAGATATTGCCGTTACCGTAATTAAGACCAACCTCAACAGATTCGCTAATTCTAAATCTTGATTTATCCGCAATTTTGAATCTATCGATCAAAATTTCGATATTGTGCACTTTATAACGGTCAACTTGAAAACCGGATTTTAATTCTTTTATTTCATTATCAACTCTAACTTTCAAAAAACCGTCACGAAGCATCTCATCGAAAAGTTCTCTGTAATGTCCTTTCCTTCCACGGACAACTGGAGCAAATATTTGTATTTTTCTATTAATAAAGTTCGATTGAATAGAATCAATAATCTGATCGGAAGATTGTTTTTCTACTTCTCTTCCGCAATTATAACAGTATGGTTTGCCTACCCGTGCATATAAAAGTCTGAGATAATCATAAATCTCGGTAACGGTTCCTACAGTTGAGCGGGGATTTCCGGTTGTAGATTTTTGTTCAATAGAAATAGACGGACTTAATCCTTCAATTAAATCGACATCAGGTTTTTCAAGTAGGTCTAAAAATTGACGAGCGTAAGCCGAAAGTGATTCGATATATCTTCTCTGTCCTTCGGCATAAATTGTGTCGAAGGCTAAGGAGGACTTACCGCTTCCGGATAATCCGGTAATAACTATTAAAGAATCACGCGGAATTTCGAGATCAATATTTTTGAGATTATGTTCCCGCGCACCTTTTATTATAATTTTATTTATAAAATCCATTGTTCATTTTTGTGAAAATCCAAATTTTTATATTAGTATAAGAACTACTGAAAATCAATTTTTATTTAGGTAAATTTTTTCATGGAATTTCCATCTTCACTTAAAACAATTAAGACATCGAATGAATTCCGATTCAAAGAGAAAGGATCGGAATTTATTGGTTTTGCTGCCCCATGTAACTCGGAAGAAATTGCTCAAAGCATCCTCGAACAAAAAAGGAAAGAATTCTACGATGCAACTCATAATTGTTATGCTTATTCAATCTCACCGGGTATAATTAAATATTCGGATGACGGTGAACCGAGCGGAACAGCCGGAATAAGAATTTTAAATGCAATTCAACATTTTGAATTAAGTGATTTAATAGTAGTTGTAACTCGCTATTATGGCGGAACAAAGTTGGGTGTCGGACCTCTCGGTAAAGCTTATTACAATTCCGCTTACGGTGTTTTGGACTCAAGTAAATTTATTGTGATGGGAAATTATTCCATAATGAAGATTAAGTACGATTTTGAACACAGTAAAACAATACAT
>DSBF01000417.1 GCA_011049495.1 Ignavibacteria bacterium | reverse complement strand
TTCCGTAATTTTACAGTCTAATAGTTTGTCCCAATTCACTTTAAAGTTATTTATGTCTGTCGTTCTGAGAAATTTGAAACCCTTGGCATTTTCAGTGGATTTTGCAGTAACACCATAAAACATATCTTTAGAAAGGTTACTTAGGTTCTTGACTTCCCACCCCTCAGGCACCTCAAACCCCAGTTCTTCACTGAATTTCATTAAATATACCTCCTCTTATGAAATCAAAAAGATTTTTTGAATTTGTTATTCTTACTTCTTTATCTTTTGCAACTTTTGTTAGTGGTCCATCATCAGTAACAAGAATAATATTGTTTAATATTGCAGTTTCAGCAATCAGCGCATCCCTAATATTTTTTTCCATATTTCGCCTATTAATAACTTCATTCAAAACTTCTCCATCTCCTAGTTTAGCATAACCTAATCTAGATTCTCCGACAATAAAAGACTCCGTTGGTAAAACAATTGGTTTTATCTTAGCTAAAAGTAAAGTTGCTTTCTTTCTTTCTTCTACATCATCCCACTCATTCAACTCATCGTTTTGGATATGTGTTATATAAAACTCAGCAAGTTCTTTGTCTAAGAAGTCTTCGAGAAGGACTACTGTTAAACCAAGCTTATGAAGGTTATTAATAGCACAAGTATCCAACATGAATTTATTTTTTTGTTTCTTAGTTATATTCCTCGTTTGTAGCCAAACTTGTTCTCCCTTGTCCATTAAAGAAAATATGCCCGCAAATCTAATCAACCCTTCATCGATCATCGCCTTTAACAATCCATTGGTGTATCCTTGCTTAGTTAAAGACACAAAATCAGGAGACATTCTGTTATTTCTCATCTCTTGTATTTTGTGTATGATCTCTATTTTTTTAGCATCCATTTTACTTCACCACCAAAATCAAATATTTTTAAATCGCCTTCAGGCACCTCAAACCCCAGCTCTTCATTGAATTTCATAATTTAATTCCTCCCGTAATTTGATGTTCAAAAATTTCGAAAACATCTCTCTCTGAAAATTCTGCAGCACAGCAAATGTGACTACAAGGTAAAGCCTTGCTTTTAACAATTTTTTCAGCTTTGTTTTCCCAATTTTTACGCCAATAATAACAATTACAAGTTGGCAAATCGTCAAATGAAACTAAATATTTTCTACCGCTTTCTGTAATAACTGAAAAACCTCCGTTCACCTTTTCGCAAGAATGTTTTTGACTTTCAGTAATCATGCAATTAACACGTTTAACTCGCTCATTATATTTTTCCAATTGATCTTTTCGGTATTTTCGAAGTTGTTTTTTTGCCGATTGATCTACTTTTCTATTTAGTTTACTTCTAACAAGTCCAAACTTTATGTTTTTTTGTGAATTTTTCAATTCCTTATTAATTTTTGAGCAAACTTCGCGCGTTGTTTGTGGTTTAAAAAATCCCGAAACCAATGAAACTGCATATTGGTTGTCATTAAGAATTAAAACGTTATTGAAGTTCAAATTCCTTAATCGCATCAAAGAATAATATATGGATTTTAACTCGGCTCTTGTGGAGCCTTTCTCCCTAAAACTTTTTTCAGTTGATTTATACGCCTTATTCTTTGTTTCAATGGAGATCGAACAAGTTCCAAGTCCTCCTTTGTAACTTGCATCACATCTAATGATCGCATAACCTCTTTCTTTAAAGTCTTCAATCCTTCCAAAATCTTCTCCAATAATATAATATCCCAAAGATCCTTCCCAATCAATCATTTAGATTCCCACCTCCTCCAAAAACCCCTCTATCTTCTTCTCAAGTTGTGAAAGCTCTTTTTCCTTCTTGGCCAATTCACTCCATTCTTGTCGGATATTTATTTCTTCACGAACTGTTTTCGGAAAGGCGTACAAAGTTACATTGAAATTGTATTCTTTTTGCTTAAGAGTTTCATAATCAACTATTTTTGAAAACCCTTCTTCTTCTTTGAAGTCATTGTAAGTCTGAACTATCTTCTTTATGTTTTGCTCAGAAAGTGCATTTAGTTTTCGAACCTCTGGGTGTTTTTCAAAATCTAAACTGGCGTTTATGAAAAGCACCTTTTTATGTCTTTTTAGCTCTTTTTCCTTGTTGAAAATCAAAATGGCTCCGGGGGCTCCTGTATTGTAAAATAGTTTTTCAGGTAATAAAATAATTGCTTCTAAAAGATCATAGTTTTCAATTAGATTTTTTCTTATATTCTGCTCTTTACCGCCCCGAAACAAAGCCCCGTTGTCTAAAATTATGGCGGCCTTCTTACGCAAATTATGTAGCATTAATTGAATCCATAACCAATCTGCACTTTGTTTATTAGTGAAACCTAAATTGTAAATGTCCTTCAAACCTTCAACATTCACTTTTCTTTCATCATACCCGTCCAAGTTCCAAGGTGGGTTACTAATTATGAAATCAGTTTTCTTGAATTTAGGTCCAGTTAAACTATCACCTAAGTGAATAACATAATTTTCAATTCCGTGCATCAACAAGTTGATTTTAGAAAGGGGTGTATTAATGTCGTTGAATTCCTGGCCTTCAAGTTTCAGGGTTTTGCCGTCCTTGTATTTTTTACTCACATATTTATGAGCTTCGATTAACATTGAACCAGAACCGGAAGCAGGGTCCAGAATATCAGAGTCAGGGCGGATATCAAGTATCTCAATCATCATTTGGATAACTTCACGTGGCGTGAATATTTCTCCTGCTTTTGCAATTGATTGTGCAAAATATGAAAGTATCCATTCATAAGCACTTCCAAGAACATCATAATCGGCGTCTTCAACATTTATTTTACTGAAGAGATTAATCAAATCCATAAAAGTATGTACATTATCAGGGTGATTCACAAAACTTGTAAGACCGAGTTTACTAACTAAAAGTTTTATATCTGCGAGCTTCGGATTCATTTCAGAAATTTGATTTAGGCTCGTGATGAAGTTCTGCATGAGATTTATTTTATCTTTAGTGGCTTCATCCCAATTATGGAGTTTTTCTGTATTTTCATCATAAAGGTAGTACTTGCTAATATTGGCGAGATGATAAGCGGCTTTCCAGTCTTGGGTTTCTTGATAGAATTTTCTGACTTCGGCCATCCATCTATCACTTAACGCCTTATAGAATAAAAGCACTAAAAGAACACGATAATCAACTCTTCCGCGTATTAAATCTGCACCAGTTTTCAAAATACGGATGATTTGGTCTTTAGTGGTTCCTTTGCTCACTTCAATGCAGTTTGTAATGCGGTTTATTTTGTATAATTTGGTGTTTTTAGCACCAACTTTGACTACGGTTACCAATCTTTCTTTTGAAAGGGTGCTCAAAAACTCACTAATATTATCAAGGCGAAGATTAGAATCTTTACCTAAAAAAAGTTCAATATCTTTACTTCCGAATGTTTTTCCTTCAAATTCAGATAAAATTGCATAATATCTATCTAAAATCCATTTTTCAAGGGGGCCCGTTCCCTCATATACTGACATCGAGAGTCATAGTCATTGAGTATTTATATAGTTATAGGTTAAGGTTAGTTAGGATATAACTAAAACTATGAATCCGGAAAATCCTTAATCAACGGGCCAAAAACCCTATGAAAACTCTCCGTTTTTTCCTTGAACCACTCAAACCCTTCTATCCAAGTGTCTTTAAGTTTGATGTCCAATTTTTTCGAGATTTTTACGCTACTCGCTTTTCTATTGGGAAGTCGAAGCCACTTTAATTTTTCACCAAGTTCAGATTCAATTTTGTTTTGGTGAGTTTCCAAAAAATCAAAAAGTTCTTTATTGTTTGAAATGTAAAGTTCGCATCCAATTTCCTTTTTGATTGTATTGACTGTAAGACCAATATGTGCCTCAGAACTTCCCAAACTCAAATCATACCAATGTTGAGGTCGGGGTGTTCGAAGACTTAAGAAAGTTTTATTATCCGTCATATATTCTCGAAAACCTTCCCAAAAAGTCTTTTGTAAAAGCTTCAATTCACTCACGTCTCCTTTGGTTTTACTCTTAAGATCCTTTGACCAATTATCAGGAGACGCCACTAATCTCAAACGGGGGGCAACAGGAGAATTTCCGATTTGTAGAACCTCCATCTTCACAAGAAAGAAATTTGTGTTTTCATCACTATGTTCATTGAGCCATTCAATTGCACTTCTATGTTCGTCACGAACATCTTCAGATATCCAAATTACAATGGATGCCATTTTACCTGAAGCATAAGTTAAAAGTTTCCCCAAATGGTCGTGATCTGTTCGGCCAAACTGATTTTCAATAACAATAATTCGGTCGGTTCCTTCTTCTTTACCAACGATGTCTGCAAAAAAATCCCCAACAGAAAGATCACCTTCATCTGAAACAATATCGATACCTATTTCATCACTCAATAACTGGATGTTTTCTTTTTTTATGAGCCATTTTGTAAAATCTGTTTCAAAAGGCCAAACCTTTCGAATATCAACAGTATTAAGACGCCCTATAGGTAATACCACAAAAATTAATTCATTGAAGGTTTAAACACTTTACGAAACCCACAAACCCAAAAAAAATAATCTTTTAATAAAATTCACAACCCCTCTGTATCTTCTCTCCCACTCCGTATATTTCCTATTCGAACCTTTGGCCATTTCAACAGGGTACCTTTTCTCATTCTCGACCATCTTTCGAGCGAAGGCATCAGAAAGGTCAATATTGTATTTCTGAGCTAGTCTCAGCAAGAAGTATAGAACATCTGCCATCTCCTTAACGATTTCCTCGCGGTGTTCGTCCTTTTCAAAGAGGGTGTGGCATTCGTCCTCTGATTTGAATCTGAAGTTCTCCAACAACTCGGAGGCCTCTGTAATAATACCGATTGCTAGGTTTTTTGCATTATGATACTGGTCCCAGTCGCGGTCCTCGCAGAAG
>DSBF01000188.1 GCA_011049495.1 Ignavibacteria bacterium | reverse complement strand
CCCACACCTTTCCCTCCGAGCAATTTTCAAACCAGACCGCCCCGTCAATTTCCAGAAACCCTTCACACTCTTCTAACTCCAGCATTCCCAAATCAAGCTCAAGCGTGTAATTTGTGACCTCCTGCCCCTCATACTCCAAAAAAACATTAAAGGCACGATTCCAGCCGAATGGCCAAGCAAAAACTGGGAGAAATATTAGCAACCACGTGATTAACCTTTTCAAGCTCCTCTTTCTATTTTGGTCCATAATATTAAAACGATATGTGAGTCTGTAAGAGTTATATACTCAGGATTTTTTTTCACCTTATGGTCTACTTGAAGCTGAGGGACTTTTCAACAAATGGGCTGTCTTCAAATACATTCTCAAGTCCCCCTTTCACATTTTCAACAAAAACCACAGTTTTAATTTATCAAACCCTATAATCTTAAAAAACCGGTACGGCACTTTTAAAACCCACAAAGACATTTTTTCGGCAATTGCGGTGAGCTCAATTTATGAAAAGCGCCTACGTCCTCTGATGGAGCTCAAAGACGGGGCATTTATTGACGTGGGTGCCAATATCGGAGCATACACAATTCGAGTTGCCAATAAATACCCGCAAAACCAAGTAGTCGCTATTGAAGTGGATTCAGATAATGTGAAAGTTTTGAATCAAAATGTAATACTTAATCAAAGGAAAAATGTCACTATTGTTCATAAAGGCTGTTTTTCAAAGAAAGGCACAATGGAATTTTACAAAGACCTTGTCGGGTCGGGTGGGGGTTCTTTGGTGGATCCAATAAGTAATTGTAAAGTTAAAGTTGAAGTAGACACTCTTGACAATATTTTACGCACGCTCAAAGTTGGAAAAGTGGATTTAATAAAAACAGATGCTGAAGGGGCTGAACCCTTGATTTTTCAGGGCGCCCGAAAAACCATTAAAAAACATAAACCTGTTGTAATTTACGAAGCCCATGATTCCAAAATCAGGAAACAATGTTCAGACTTTTTTGAAAATATAAAATACTCCGTTGAAAAAATTGATGTGAATGGGTTTGTTGCCCGACCCAGATAGTTTACCTTTTACCTTTGACCATCATAATGAAAGACATACCCCACTGGTGTCGATAGTATTCAATTGCTTTAAATTTTGGATTTTTCCTCAACCATTCTTTGAAAGCCCGCTGCTCTCCTTTGTCCGGGTCTCCCCGGAATGCAAACCAGTCATCAAAAATCAAAATAGTCCCATCTTGGATATAATCCGTTATGAAATCCAAAACGGGCACTGTTGATTCATAAAGATCACAATCAACTAGAACGACTGCTGCCTTTTTTATAGAAAGTTTATCTTTAGTGGTCTTGGTCAAAGTTTTATTGTACCAGCCTGGAATCAGAGTCACTCTACCTGAATTAAAGTCCAACCCCTCTTTCTTCATCTTCTTAATGAATTTCTTGAGTCCGTAAACATATTCCCCTTTATGATAATGAATGAAGTCATTTTTGTCCTTACCTCTTATTTCAGGCAGACCTTCAAACGAATCAAATCCGTAAAATTTCATATTTTTTAACCCGTAGAATTTGGCAAAGTGGTAAGCTGAAGAAAATCCTCTTCCTGCATATAAACCAAATTCCAAATAGTCCCCCTCCACCTGACATTCCTTAACAAACTCCATGGCATAACCTGTCATGAATTCCCTACTATTGAAAACCAGACTTTCCCTAAGACGCATCAGGGGTGTTGAACACCGAATATGCGGCCGCTGGAAAAACCAGAACACTGGCTTGAAAATAAACCTCAGCATTTTTTTTATCAGAAATAAAGGAAAAAGCATAATTTTTTGGATGATTTGCGCCATACAGACCAACTTTAAATATGTTTATAACGGTAACT
This sequence comes from Ignavibacteria bacterium, assembly GCA_011049495.1. Classification (GTDB taxonomy): domain Bacteria; phylum Bacteroidota; class Ignavibacteria; order Ignavibacteriales; family Melioribacteraceae; genus SURF-28. The sequence continues at coordinate 3,059 of DSBF01000188.1, read as the reverse complement.
AACTATTCTTCCTGTGAAAACATTAGTATTCTGGATTGATTCCATTACACCCCGTGAGTGGGAATCACTTCGGGACCGGCACCTTCACCATCACTTTTCCAATTTTAAAAAAAGGGAAAACAAAATTATCAAAACACGTCCCGGCCCGGTTCACATATGGGAGATTCTCACAGGCCAGACACCTGACAAAGGACCTTTTATGTTTGATATGGTCGCTTCTAAAAACAGTCCTTATAAATGGTTGCTCAACGTGGGACTCCAAAACTTAGGAAGCAATAAATTCACTCGTCAAATAATTTTCAGATTGGCTAGGTTATTCTATGGAAAACGTGCTTTTCCTCCCATGCAAACGCCCTTTTATGTACTACCGTACATAAGTCTCAGCGAATCATCATTTGTTTTGGAAGACATACAAAAAAATAAAAAAAACTCACGAAGTCTTACATCTCTCTCAAACCATCTCAGTTCAAAATACGTTTATTGGACACAGATGCCGAAAAAACAAATTTATCAAACCGTTCGTGAAAACGACGTAACTATCATCCATTTCCGGTTTCTTGATGGTATACGACACATTCACGGACCAAATTCTCAGGAGTCTGAAAATAAACTTATTCAAGTGATCACCGATATTGACCAACTTTTGGGAACGTTCCAAGACCAAGTGGAACTGGTGCTTTTCTTCAGCGACCATACTATGTCGCCCGTTGAGTTTTATTTTGACGTTTCTGACTTTGTAGATGTTTGCAAATCCGAAAAATTAAAGTTTTTCATAAATTCCCCCGTAATTAGATACTGGGGCGAAAGCAAGCAGGCACATAATCTGCTGAACTCCTATGAAGAACAAAAGATTGGTAAAATTGTAACTTCTTGTGAACTCAAGAAATTTAATCTTCCCAACAACCCAGCGTTTGGAGAAAATATTTTTTGGGTCGCGGAAGGAATTCACACTATTCCTGATTTTTACATGGGAAAGTCTCGGCCCAAAGGCATGCATGGATATTTTAAGTGGGACAAAGTTCCTTTTGAAGCGTGGTCAAAAAATGCTGAATTGAAGCGCTACATAAAGAAAATGGGTCATCTAAACGATATTCTTGGCTTTTTGGAAGATGTTACAGCCCATAAGTAATAAGACTTATAAAGTACTCATCAGAATAAATCTGATGTCTTATTTATTTCGAAACAATCTTAATGAATATGAAAAACACATTTCCAGGAATTTGGAGTTTTTAGTTGATTTTGTCCGAAAGAAAATAGGAAACCAAGTCGAAACCATTTTCCTTTCAGGAAGCCTTAGCAAGGGACAAGGGAGTGGTTATCTAAACAAAAACAAAAAACTTATTTTAGTAGGTGACTATGATATTATCTGCGTGACCAAGCTTGGCAAACCTTTCTTTTGGGCTCCATCGATGCCCCATATGGCTGATTACAAATTTCTACATGGAAATGCTCCCGTAACTGTGAATTTAATTCCTAAACGTAAACTCAAAAATATCAGGCCCACTATTGAGTATTGGGATTGGGTGAATTCCCGACAAGTTTTGTTTGGTAATCCCCAAGTTTTTGATCAGATAACATTTAGAAGATCGAGAAACCATCTCAGCCACGTAATTAGTATAATTTTTAATCGGTTCGTTTATCTGGTCCGGGAAGTTGGGGATTTAAAAAATATGGATAACCAAATTGAATTTTCCCATTGGTTGGCAAAGGCGATTATAGGGATTGCAGATGCCCGTTTGGTAATGGCAGAATCCTACGTTTCTAGATTCCAAGACAAGCTGAAGAAACTTTTGGAGCTTGGGGTGGATGAAGGATTTATACAAAATTTTAAACGTGCTCTTAGAATCATTAAATATCCAGAAAAGGTTTCCGATTTGGACTTGCTTTTTGATGCAGTCAAGCGGGAGCTCAGAAATATGTTGTATCTGATTAACTCAGATAATCCAAAAAACGATTTGGATTTGATTCTACCGAAACTAAACCGAATAAGAGCTTCTAAGAATCTATCGTCAAGATTGAGACGGCTGAAGTGGATTGGACGCCCAGATTTGGAAGCTATTTCCTACTACGCATACGTTTACCTTTTGTTTTCAATTAAACTTAAAGACAATAAAATGGAAGTGGATAACATTAATTTGTTGGATAAGGCAGTGGCTCTTATTTCAAACTCTTACAGAGATAATAAATTACTACTTCAATTGAATCAATGTACCCCGATTGAGAAGTGGAAAAAATCTAGAGAACTTCTTAGGGAGATGGACGCTCTGGACTTTTGAATTTGAAATTTTTCAGAACACGTGGTAGTTCATAAGTAATATTCTTCTGACTTTCACATTCTACCCAACAGTTAGGGCATAACCCTTTATTGATTCGTTTCCAAACTTCTCCGGCTTTTTTAGATTTCCAAATATCTTCTAATCGGTTCTCACGGATGTTCCCTAGCTTTTCTGACATATACAAGCAGGGGAAAACATTTCCCAAAGGGTCAATGGCGAGTGAAAGTGACCCCGAATAACATGGGAAAAACCGTTCAAAAGGACCGTTTAAATACCTTAAAATGCCCCTCAAGTAAATTTTGGTGTTAAGTCCTTGTAGATAGGTTTTGTCTTTGAGCATCTTGCTTTCCAAGTCTTTCAATATTTTTTCAATTTCTGCAATTTCGTTTTGGTTAAGCCCTATGTTCGGACGTTCGTTAGTGTTTAGATAATATACTTCACTGAAATTCACCGGTCTCGTAGTGAAGTCAATTCCAAATTCCTTTGACATTTTATACGCAAACATCAAATCTTTCCAATTTTCACTTCCAATAGTGAATCCAAGTGAAAGTTCAAGTTTGTTAGTCCCTTCCTTCATCTTTACTAAGTTCTTTATAGTTTTTTTGGTTTTTTTGAAAAATCCGCGCCTTCCTCTAACTTTATCATGATACTTTTCCTGGCCATCAATGGAGAGGGAAACGCCAACTTTCTTTATTTCAGGATTTTCAATCATCATTTGGACTTTTTTCACCACCAAACTTGTGGCCAACCCATTTGAAGGTATCCAAAGTGATTCTAACTTTG
>DSBF01000455.1 GCA_011049495.1 Ignavibacteria bacterium | reverse complement strand
CCAATTCACGTGCCAAACGTTTTGTTAAATCTATAAAGCTTGAAATTGGGAGATCAATTGAGCTTCCACCGCTCCCAGGGTGCACAATTACAAGTTTTTTATCTTCAGGAACTTTAAGCTCTTTGAGTAATGTGTCTATTTTTTGCTCACTTATCTTGTTTGTTTGTATATCAAACGATACACTATTTTTTTCTATTTCATTTATTCCAAGCGGAGCTAATAGACTTAAATTATACTCTAATTCGTGTTTATCACCGCTTCTCCTATGCTCATAAATTTTATGTGTGAATAAAAATGAAAATAGTCTGTAACCCGAACCGATTCTTTGCTTAATACCGGAAAACCAAACTGCCAGCGAAATTCTTAAACGTGGATAAACTATTATGGCAGTATTGAAGCTTTCTTTCTTTATAAGCGAAACAAGTTTGAAATAATTTATCCTACCATTTTTTACCGGCAATACTAAGGTAGAATCAATATACTTATTGTTACGCGACAGAGATTCAGTATATTCTCTTACTAAGAATGTAATTGATACATTATCCAAATGTTGCTTTATAATCTTTGCAAGAGGCAGAGTTAAAACAACATCCCCTATTCGATCGGTTCTTATGATTAATATTTTTCTTCTATTATTCATTTCTTAGAGACATAAGAATTATCTTTAATATAAAACCGCCAGGGTAAGTCCGCCGATTTTTTAATTCCTATACGAGTTGTAGTAACAATTTCTTTTTTAAGAATTTTTTCACCGTTCAATAAAAATATTGGTTCTTTTGTTAATTCCAAACCGTTATCTTTTCTCTCAATTGCAAAAGCATGACAAAACTTTGCTGGTCCATTTGTTAAATTCTTTCGTTGTATTGAAGATACTTTGGTTTTTCCAAATCTATTCATAATCATAATATCAATACCATCTATTGGTTCAACTGCTCTTATCAGGATTGCAGAACCCTCATTTTCCTTGCCGCATACAATATTAGCACAGAAGTGCATTCCGTAAGTAAAGTAAACATAAAGAAATCCTCCTTCACGATACATAACTTCGTTACGTTTAGTTTTTCCTTTGTAAGTATGTGCAGCTTCGTCATCTTCACCTCGATAGGCTTCAACCTCAACAATTTTTCCTGTTAGAAATATTTCGCCAAATTTTCTAACAAATATTTTGCCCAACAATTTAGGAGCGAGCTTTACGGGATCTTGTAAGTAAAATTCTTTCGGGATAATTGCTATTGGTGAGATTGACCTCATTAAGATTTGCCGGGATGAATTATTTATTCATCAACTTTTTTGTTTCTTCAATTTTTTCTTTGAGATGCTCAACTTTATTTGGACTTATCTCAAGAAGTTTCTGATATATCTCTAAAGCTTCGTTATAGTTGCCTTGCGAAAAATAAATATTTGCTAAAGTTTCAGAAATGAATTGTTTGCCCATTGAAGAGAAGTCCTCGTTATTTTGATTCGATTTATTTTCATCAACAGGAGGAATTTTTGCTTTACTTATAACATCCGCTATGTTTTCAAGGTCATCTTCCAATGATTTTCTTTCCGCATGTAAAATATCCTCTTCAACCTCAAGATTAGCTCTTTCCTCTTCAATTTTTTCTAAATAATAATTAATCAATTCATCATCATCTAATTGGGGACGAAGTTCTTCCATGATATCGATAACTTTTTTGTATTCACCCTTTTTAGCGAGAGCTTCAACGAAAATTAATCTTGCAGTTATATAATCCGGAAAATTGTTAAATCCATTTTCTAAAATTGTAATTGCTTGTTCTATGTTTCCGTTTTTAAGTTCGGATTCTGCAACCCGTGCAAATAAAGGCGAGTTATTGTTGAATTCGTATATAAGTTTTATTTTATCTAAAGCTTTAGTCATGCAGCAATCTTTTGTTTTTTTGTAAATGAATTCCTAAACGAAAAGTATGAAACCGATCCGAATCCGAAAAAGAACATTAATTGGAAAGGTAATGCCGCAATCTCCATAAAATAAATTGACGCAGCCACTCCGATAAAACAATAAACGGCAAGGATCATTTCAACATAAGCGGAGCTTTCAATTTTCATATTCATAAAATACTTGTTCTTCTCAAGTGTGTCATCTTTTTTCTGTACTTTAAATTTCGGTGTGCGTACAAATTCACTTTTTCGATCAAGCAAAGCTTCAACAACCGCACGTGTATTATTTACTGCGAAGCCCATACTCCCCGCCATAAATAATGGAAAGAGTGCGATCTTTTTGCGCCAATCATGATGAACATTTTTCTGACCGAACAAATAAAACACGAAAGAGCTCAAGAATGCCAATACAAAAATTGCCATAAAGTTAAAAAATGTATCGTACGGACCGCTGTTCTTTATAAAGATAAGCGGAACATTCAATATGCCTGCTAATAAAATAAATGGAAAAACAATATTGTTTGTTAAATGAAAAGTTGACTGAAGTTTCACACGCAAAGGTATTTTTGATTTCCAAACTTCGGGGAGAATTTTTTTTGCAGTTTCAATTGCACCTTTAGTCCAACGGAATTGCTGGGCTTTAAGTGCATTCATTTCGGCTGGTAACTCGGCAGGAGTTGTAAAGTCACGGAGATAAATAAATTTCCATCCTTTCAGTTGCGCACGATAGCTAAGGTCTAAATCTTCAGTTAAAGTATCCGCATGCCAATTCCCTGCATCTTCAATACAGCTTCTTTTCCAAACACCGCCTGTGCCGTTGAAGTTGATAAAAAATCCCGAACGATTTCTTACAGTTTGTTCGATTACAAAATGACCGTCTAAAGCAAGTGCTTGAATTTTTGTAAGCAAAGAATAATCTTCATTCAAGTGTTCCCATCTTGTTTGAACCATGCCCACATTATCATCGGCAAAAAACTTTAATGTATTTTTTAGAAAATCGGGTTTGGGAATAAAATCTGCATCAAAAATTGCAACATACTCACCGGTTGCTGATTTTAATCCTTCTTTAAGTGCCCCGGCTTTAAAACCTGCTCTATCGGTTCGATGAATATGTTTAATGTTAAATCCAAGTTTTTGTTTTTCTTCAACTGCTTTGGCAACAATTTCAACTGTTTCGTCGGTTGAGTCATCAAGTACTTGAATTTCAAGCTGGTCTTTTGGAAAGTCGATTTCGCATACCGCATCGATTAATCTTTCCGAGACATACATTTCATTATACAAAGGAAGCTGAATGGTTACGGTTTTGTTAAAAATTTCTGCTTCTTTTTCTGTTGGAATGTTTTTACCGTATTTCCATTGATAATAAATCATTATAAATCCGTGACTTGCAAAAATCATAAGGATAGATAATGAAGAGATATAAGCAAGTAAAACAAATTCATCAAAATTCATGGTTTCCCTCTACCAATTTGAAACAACTGCAAGAAGTATATCTTCGGTAATTTTATCGATAGCTTCTTGAATTGCCCCGTTTCTATTTGTGGTAATATCCCCCTCATTTACATAATCGCCGTAATTGGAAAAATTCTGCTCGAAGATGGTTGTCTTTTTTATAAAATCTCTGTAGATAACTTTAACTGTAATAGTAACACGTCTTGAATCAACCGTTTCAATACCGCCTTGAGCACCGACCGAAGAAGGAGCGTCACTGATAGAAAGAACGGTGCTTTCTAAAATTGCATCCGCTTCGGTTCTTTCTCTTATTTGAAGTGAGTTGTCATCAATAAATTTAGTGATTAATTCATTAGTAAAATCTTCTCTTAAATTCGGTTCGCCGGAACCGCTGCGGTCATCAAACAATGGTATTGCAATTGAATTAAGATGAGGTGGAATTGACGCCCCGGTAAACGAGTAACTGCATCCGGAAATAATAATAGCCGACAAAGTAATGAAAGACAATATTTTTATACGGTTATTGAATTTCATATTCTTTTAATTTTCTGTACAAAGTTCTTTCGCTGATGTTTAATAACTTAGCAGCTTTACGTTTATTGCCGCGAGTAAAATCCAATGCATTTTCAATTGCATTTTTTTCAAGCTTATCAATAGGAATCACTTCATCAACACGGAAATTTCTTCCGTTACCCTGTAATTCACTTTGGTTATTAAGTGCAATATCCTTCAATTCGATCAAATCTTTTTTTATCTCTATAAGTGCACGGTAAATCATTTCTCTGTCAAGAGCATCGGGTGATCGGTTTAAGTGTACAGGCAAGTTTTTAATTTGTTCCGATGCATCGCGAGTCATTAGTAAAGGTAAAAAATCAGTTTCTGTTAAGATTGGCTCTCGTGATAGTGCCGTTGCCGTTTCAACAGCATTCTTTAATTCCCTTATATTCCCGGGCCACTTATAATTGTATAATAGTTCCCATGCTTCTTTGCTTATTTGCGGTTTAATTGAGTTGTTCTCGGTAGCATAATTTTCAAGAAAATGTTCAACTAATGCTGAAATATCACTCGGTCTTTTTCTTAATGGAGGAATGTTAAGGGAGACTGCTTTCAATCTAAAATAAAGATCATTTCTAAATCTCTTTGCGGCTACTTCATCTTGCAAATCTTTGTTTGATGCGGCGATTATTCTTACATCAACTTTTGTAACCGTTTCACTTCCAATGCGCATAAACTCTTTAGTCTCAAGAACACGTAATAATTTTACTTGTGTGGTAAGCGGCATCTCGGCAATTTCATCAAGAAATAATGTGCCGCCATCAGCAATTTCAAAATATCCTTTTCGATCTTCGAGCGCACCGGTGAACGAACCTTTTTTGTGTCCGAATAATTCGCTTTCTAAAATTCCTTCGGGAATTGCACCGCAATTTACACTTACTAATTTTTTCTGAGATCTTTTACTTGCGCCGTGAATTGCACGTGCAAAAATTTCTTTACCCGTGCCGGATTCTCCGTAGATTAAAACAGAAATATCGGAATTGGCAACCTGCAAAGCGATGTCGGAAAGATCACGTATTTCCTGTGAT
>DSBF01000453.1 GCA_011049495.1 Ignavibacteria bacterium | reverse complement strand
ATCCGATTCTATATATATAGGTGTTCGAGAAAAAATTAGCGATATGCAATTTTACCAAGTGAATATTTCCGAATCTTTCACCGAAGAAATTTCGGTTAAAGATTACTTAATGGTAAAAGAAAGTTTTGTTGATCCGCAAACAGGCAACAATATGCTCAATCTTGATTTCTCTCCGTTTTACGGCAACAGTCCTTTTGTCCGCGATACAAAGAACATAGGTCAAGGCGTTGAATATCTAAACCGCTACTTGTCAAGCAAGATGTTTACAGATACGGAAAAATGGAAAGATATCTTTTTCAATTTTCTTCATCTTCATAAACATAACGGGCAGCAATTGATACTTAATGATAGAATAAGAGATGCAGAACATCTTCACGATCAGCTGGATGCTGCAATTAAGTTTATTAAAGAATATGAAGACGAAGATTCGTATGATGAAGTAAAACATAATCTTCAAGATATAGGGTTTGAACCAGGGCTTGGTAAAAATGTTAAGGAATTGAAAATTAGTTTTAATCTGCTCAACAATATTCTTAATTCGCCGGATCATCAATCATTAGCGGAATTTATTTCAAGAATACCGATGATTTTTAAAATTGCGATTATCTCTCCGCATGGTTTTTTCTCTCAAACGAGCGCAATGGGTCTGCCTGATACAGGCGGTCAAGTAGTTTATATTCTTGACCAAGTTAAAGCACTCGAACAAGCTTTGATTGAATCGTTGGAAAGAGCCGGTTTAAATGTTCTTCCAAAAATTATTGTTCTTTCAAGGTTAATCCCCGAACCAATGGGAACAGACTGCAACAAACGGCTGGAAAAAATTTACAACACAAAAAACTCCTGGATATTAAGAGTGCCGTTTCGTGAACACAATAAGAAGGTTACCGATAAGTGGATCTCACGTTTTGAAATTTGGCCTTACTTAGAAGAATTTACCGAAGATTCTTACATAGAGTTATTAGCCGAATTCGGTCGAAGACCTGATTTAATTATTGGTAACTATTCAGACGGTAATCTTGTTTCTTATCTTCTCGCGAAAAGATTTAAAGTAACGCAATGCTGTATTGCACACGCACTTGAAAAAAGTAAATATCTTTTTAGTGCGTTATATTGGAAAGACCTTGAACAGTTTTATCATTTCTCGCTTCAATTTACTGCCGATTTGATTGCAATTAATTCAGCTAACTTTTTAATAACTTCATCTTATCAAGAAATTGCAGGTACGGATAAATCAATCGGTCAGTATGAATCTTACAAACATTTTACTATGCCCGGATTATATCGCGTTGAAAACGGAGTTAATCCAAAACACACAAAATTTAATATAGTTTCTCCCGGTGTAAATCAAAAAGTTTTCTTTCCGCCATCTAAAACCGAAGAAAGAATTGAAGAAGTAACTGCGAGTATCAATGAGATGTTTTTTGAAAACTTGGAGAAACCGTATCTATGGGGAAAACTATCCGACCCTGATAAACCACCGATATTTGTCATGTCAAGACTCGATAAGATTAAAAATGTAACGGGATTAATTCGCTGGTTCGGAGAATCGGAACTATTACAAGAAAAAACAAATTTGATAATAGCAGCCGGCAAAATAAGTCCGGATGAGTCTTCGGATGCCGAAGAGAAAGAACAAATTGTTCTAACACATGAACTGCTTCAAAAATATAATCTCCAAGATAAAGTAAGATGGATAGGAAGACCGCTGCGGAAAGATGAATCCGGTGAAGCTTATAGAAGAGTTGCCGAAAAACGCGGAGTGTTTGTTCAGCCTGCTTTATTTGAAGGATTCGGATTAACCGTAATTGAAGCAATGACAACCGGTGTGCCGGTATTCGCAACAAAATACGGCGGACCTTTGGAAATTATTGAACATAAAGTTCACGGTTTTCATATCGATCCGGCAAATGACAACAATACAATTGCGGTGCTTGAAGAATTTATTCAAAGAATGATTGATGACAGCGAGTATTATGATAAAATTTCGCGTAACGCTATTAAACGAGTAGAAGAAAAATATAACTGGACTTTATATACAGAAAAACTTCTTTCTCAATCTAAAATTTACGGGTTCTGGAAATATTCAACCGACATGGAAAACAAAGGTATGGAAGCTTATCTTGATTTGTTTTATCACACGGTGTTTACGCCAAGGGCTAAGGAGTTGTTGAAACAACACGAACAAAGACAGTAGTTTTTTAAACCCTAAATCCTAATGTCCAAACGCTAAACAAATCACAAGCACTAATATTAAAATTATAAACCGGTTATTTAAACGTTCTGGTTTATGATTTTGATATTGTTTAGAAATTAGGATTTCGGAATTAGAATTTGCACCTAAGCCGTGTCTTTCCTAACTATCCGTGAAAATAGAGACAGCTTTGGATCAAACAACCACTTTACCCACAACATAAACCACGATTTGTGATAATGAAGGTTATCATAAAACTCGGGCGCCATTTTTTTAAGCTTTGGTAGATTGTTCCATGGTATCGAAGGAAAATCATGATGTTCGTTATGATAACCGACATTAAGTGCAACGATATTCAGTGGTCCATAATAACTATAAGTTTCCTGAGGCGGGTACGTAAGAAAATGTTCTTGTATCCATCTTGCACCAAGCGGATGAAAACCAATTGAAAAGAAAAACGAAAAAACTAAATAGAGAAATGAAATCCATCCAAAGAAATAAATTATTATAAAATCAAAAGCGAAGACAAAGAACCAGTTAATAAATGTCCAAGTATCTGCAAATTTTATATTTAATCTTGGTGGGCGAAGCGCTTGAAATACCGGGAAGAACAATAACCACAAACTTTTTCCTAAAAAATTACTTCCGATTAATTTTGCTTCCCATTTACTTGCAAGATCAGCATCAAGTTTATAATCCCCTTGATGTGAATGATGCTGCAAGTGATAAGTTTTAAATGAAATACTGCTTGGGACTATGTTTGGTAAATCTGCAATAATTCCAAAAATTTTATTCAACTCTCTGTTCTTAAAGATTAGGTTGTGAGTTGCTTCATGAATCAAAACAAACAGTGAATGATTAGCGAAAGCTCCGATTGAAAATGCAATAATTAATGCCAACCACCAAGTTTGTTCACTTAATAAAATTGCAATGATTACTTGTAAAGCTACTACTCCTATAATTATAACTCCGCTCATCGGAGTTCGTGAAATTAATTCTCTTACTTCCGGATGTGCTTTTAGAATATCTCTTGTTCTTTGCTTGTGTGGTTCAGGTTGATCGGAATAAACAAAATCTTTAGGGTTAGACATACATTCCTCCGCTTGCGGTTACTCTATTCAAATTTACGAAATTATGCAAAAAGTATTAACCGAAAGCGGGTGGAATATTTAATGAATTAAATCTCTACGGAAGCAAACCGAATTGGGTAAGATGATGTGTAAGATGCTTTATGTGAAAACGCTCCCATTCTTCTTTATTTAGTTCTCCGAATGTTGGATTCATAATTATTGCATCGGGGTTTTGTTTAAAGTAATTATAATAGTCTTCAACTTCATTCAACAAATTGCTTTTCGCTATTTCTATATTTTGGAATTGATAATCTTGAGGCACTAATTCATTTGCCGGACTTTTAAACTCACGCGGTAACGGTTTATCGCTTATCAAAAATCTTTTAAGAATTGGAAGTTTTCTTTCTTCGGTATAACATTGAACGATTATTTTAGCAGATGAAACTCGGAATGTGTTTACCAAATGCTCAACCATTTTTTGAGCAGTCATTGTTCCCCATTGTGGTACTGTATCTTTCTTTAGCTCTTCTATTTTTTTTAATAGTTCGTTTATTTTTAAATTCATAAAAAACATTCCATCATTTATTAGGTATATACGGAAACGATGAGTGGTGAATATTTATTTTTAATTCTCGCTCCGAATTTTGCACGTAGCCTACCATAAATTCAATTTTTGTTTCTTCACCGGTTAGATCCGTTAGATAATAATTCCCCATTGCAAATGCTCGTTCTTCTTCAAATATTATGTCGGCATTTTCGAATTTTATTTTTTTCCATGGCTGTAAAGCAAAACCGGTATCTTCCGGAAAATTAGAATTACCACCGACAAAGTATGATAAAGCACCTTCTTTAGTTAATCTGAACTGCTTCACTGAAGCACGTGTCGGTTTAAATAATACTTTGCCGTTATCATAATTATAAAGTTTTGTAATAAATGATTCGGTTTCATTTATATATGCGGAAGGATTTTCCTTAAGTGTGCCGATTTTTATTATCCAATCAGCCCATTCTTTTTGCGCGGATAGTACTTCTTCTTTTGTTATCATTTCCCTCTTTCTTAATGATGAATAAATTGAGTAAAAATATAGGATATAAAAATTTTTTCGGCAATTAATTTCAACAATGCCATGTAATTTCGTTTGTTAAACTTGTTGAATGAGTCCGCTCCAGGATCGGAGGATTTTTAGGTGGCAAAATTTTGTAATACTAGTTTTTAAAGAACTCTATAACAAATTTGGGATAAACCTTCGAGGTAAAGATATGCGTTTTATGTAGTTTTTCCTCGAAGGTTGCTAAGATGGCTAGCAACGTTGAAGGTCAAAAACAAGTGACTCGCCTTTAAGATTTGTAGCCGCAGACCTGTCTGCTTCAGGCAGGCTTTACGTCTGCGGTATTAACCTCTCGATATCTTTAATTATCTGTTGAATTATTAGTTTCGAGCTATGTTAGTACGCCGACAAATGTCGGCGGTTACATACCCCCTTGCTCGCAAAATGTTAACAGAAACATTGAAACAAGTAGCCGCAGACCTGTCTGCTTCAGGCAGGCTTTATCTCTGCGGTGGTAACCTCTCGGAATCAAAACAAAATTCTTAGTTCCGATAAGTAGTGCGGTTTTTACGATTAGCAAAAAAAATAACTTCATATAATTCAATCACATACGGAAACTAATTTTTT
>DSBF01000193.1 GCA_011049495.1 Ignavibacteria bacterium | reverse complement strand
TAAAGAACTCTATAACAAATTTGGGATAAACCTTCGAGGTAAGGATATGCGCTTTATGTAGTTTTTCCTCGAAGGTTGCTAAGTTGGCTAGCAACGTTGAAGGATAAAGGACAAAGGACAAAGGATAAAGGACAAAGGATAAAGGATAAAGGATAAAGGACAAAGTTCAAAGGCAAAAGTGGATTGATGGAGTAATGGATTCGCGAATTAGCGGCTAAAGCTTTTTGCTTCTGGATTGGAGGAATAAAAGCAAAGAACCCAATTCGAACACTCTTTTTTTTGCCGCGGATTCGCTAATAAAATCTTGAGTAATTCATTATTCTAAAAGTTTATGTTGTAGGGCGAACTTAATTAATCCGGATTTGTCTTTTATGCCCAATTTCTGCATTAACCGGCTGCGATATGTTTCTATTGTTTTGACTGAGAGAAATAATAAATCAGCTATTTCTTTACTTGATTTACCTTCTGCGACTAATTGAAGAACTTCTTTTTCTCTTGAGCTTAGTTTTTCAAGCGGACTTGTTGCGCCCATTGATTCACGTTCATATATGTAGCTATCAATTAAAATATCATCAACTTTGCGGGAAAGATAGCGGCGACCATTAAAAGCCGCATGCACAGCTTCTACAACTTCTGATCCGGCAGATTCTTTTAATAAATAACCGATTGCTCCGGCTTTAAGGGCTCTGAAAATATCTTCAACGGTTGACTGCATTGAGAGGATAACAATTTTAATATTAGGATTTTCTTCGTGAATTCTATTTGTGGCTTCGATGCCGTTCATGTTAGGCATGGAAATATCCATTAGAATCACATCGGGTTTAAAATCTCGTGCCTTTTGGATGGTTTGCAATCCATCTGAAGCTTCGGCAACGACATTAATATCATTGTGGTTCTCGAGAATGAGTTTAAGTCCATCTCGAATAATAGTATGGTCATCGGCAAGGATAACTTTAATAGACATTATTCACCTCTGAATTTCGAAGATTACAGTAGTACCGGCACCCGGTTTTGAAATCAAGCTCAATTTGGCATCAATAAGTTTCATTCGTTCCGAGATACTTTGCAGACCGAACCCGCTAGGTTTCTTATTGACAGTCGTGTCAAATCCTACTCCATCATCAGTAATTGTTAATTTAACACCGGAGCTTGATTCTTCAAAATCGATAAAAACGTTTGCTGCATCAGCATGTTTAGCAATATTGTGTAAAATTTCTTGAACTGAACGAAAAATTGCATATTCTATATTAATCGGGAGCCTATTCGAAAGCGCTTTTCCTTTAATTGTTGCATTAATATTAGTTCTTTCCTTAAATAAATTTAATGACCATTTCATAGCCGCAAAAAGTCCGTAGTCATCGAGTACGGAGGGACGGAGTTCTACCATAACATTTCGAATTTGCTCAATGGTTTCATCGAGTATAGAAAGTGAATCTTTAAGTCGGCGTGTAACTTTTTGATCAACTTCTTTTGGAAGTTGTGTAGAAATATAATTTAGATTAATAGTGAGTGCGGTAAGATTTTGCCCTACTTCGTCGTGCAGCTGCTGGGAAGCTTTTTTGCGGAACAATTCTTCAGATTCAATTAGACGATTCATAAGCTGCTTTAAATTATCCTTTGCTTCTTTTTGTTCAGTTATTACTTCCGAAAAAAGCAGGATGCCGCCAATTTTGTCATTGCGTTCATACCAAGGATGGATTTCCCAACGAACCCAATCGAATGAACCATCGGCTCTGGCAAACTTGTCTTCTTCATTTCGTTCAATAGAACCAGCAAGGCAGTTGTTGTGAATATCAATCCATCGTTGAGGAATTTCGGGAAAAACTTCATAATGCGACAAACCAACTAAATTTTTGTCTCTCAAATTATAATCCTCTAGATATCTATCACTGTAAGCAAGATATTTCATTTTGTCATCGAACATTGCAATTGCAGCGGGGGCGTGTTTAACAAAGAGCTGCAGAATATTGCGATGTCTGTTGAGTTCATCTTCAGCTTGTTTCCTATCAGTAATATCAATCAAACATCCTCGAACAATTATTCCAACTTTATTCGAATCTCTTTCTAATACTTGTCCAACAACGTTTAACCAATGAATTGACTGATCCGGATAAACAACCCTGAAATCAAAAGTATATTTATCAGGACCGCCGGGTGCAACAGCTTCTTGAATTATTTTATTTGAATACTCACGATCATCCTGGTGAGTTGCATTTGTGAAAGTATTTAAGTCCCAATGCGTTTGCCATTCGAGACCGTATAATTTATCATGATTTTTCGACCGGCTCATACTGTTAGTATTAAAATCATACTCCCAAACTGCAACGTTTGCAAGTTCGGTTGATAAACGTAAACGTTCTTCGCTCATACGTAATGCTTTTTCAGCCAACTTGCGTTTGGTGATATCAATAAAAGTTACAGCGCATTGTTTTGGAGCTGCCTTATAAGCAGAAACGGAATAATAGAAACCAAGGAGCTCAGAGCCTTGTTCAAACTGAACAGATTCTCCGAAAAGCGCTACTCTTGAGAAAGTACCTATCCAGTCGGCTTCGTCCTTTTCAATTCCAGGTAATACTTGTGTTAAATATTTGCCGATGCAATTCTTTAAATTCAACCCCGTAGTTTTTTCAAACCCCTCATTAGCTGCGATGATAATAAGATCAACCGGAATATTTTGCTCATTCTGAACGACTTCGAATAGTACAAACCCGGCATTCATATTTTCGAAGAGAGTCCGGTATTGTTGTTCACTGTTCCGAAGCGCTTCTTCCGTACGTTTCTTTTCGGTAATATCTTGAAACGCTCCTTGTACTTTAAATATATTACCTGTTTCATCTCTAACCGGTTCACCTATAGTGCGCACCCATTTACGCTTACCGGTGGCAGTGATAATTTCCATTTCTTCATCATATGGAATACCTTTTTGAGCACAATCGGTGAAGACCTTAGTTATTTTATCACGCCATTGAGGGGCATAGAAGTTAATACCGTCTTCAACGAGCGGATTATAACCGGCGGGCATTTCGTGAATTGCAGCCACTTCATCCGACCAGTAAACGCGGTTTTCTTCAAGATTGACATTCCACCCGCCGAGTTTGGCTTTTTCAGTTGCAATTTTAAGGAGGGAATAAGTTTCTTTTAGTTTTTCTTCTGCTTGTTTATTTTCGGTTATGTCAATTGCCATGACAAGGCGTAAATTTTCATTATTCTTTGCAGGGAGTTTGTGCGATGAAATTTCTGCAATTATTATAGTTCCGTCTTTTTTCTTATGCCGGAATGAACGCTTGTGCTGAATTACCGAAGCTTTAGTTCGAATATTTTCAATAAGAATGGGGATATCTTCTTCGGGTCTGATATCTTTTAGAGTTAGGTTTTTAAATTCATCTCTAGTATAGCCGTAATTTTCGATAGCCGAGTCATTCACTTCAATAAACTTGAGAGTATCCACATCATATATCCACATTGGGTGTGGATGATTATAAAATAAGTAGCGGTACTTATCTTCGCTGATGTTCAATTGACTTAAAGTTTCATGTTGCAGCATCCAATTTTTTGCTTTAGTAATTGCGGAGTTAATCGCGGGAATCAATCTATTAGTATTTTCTTTAAGGACATAATCATCTGCGCCGGCTTTCATACATTCGACGGCAATTTCTTCATTATTTGAACCGGTTACAATTATGAATGGGAGTTGCGGGAATAGTTTTTGTTTAATTTTTAATGCGCTCAAACCATCGAAAGATGGTAGTGTGTAGTCGCATAATATTATATCGGGCGAGATGCTGCCAAGTTCATTTCTGTATTCATCTTCAGTTTCAACCCGAGTTAGTTGAAGATCGAATTCTTTTTCCAATAATACCGTAAGAATGTTTTCGTCACATGGGTTATCTTCGACTAATAGAACAATTAATTTCTTTTTCATCGTTCTACCTCACTATGTAATAATAACAATTTAATATAGTTAAAGAAAGGCAAAGTAACCGATGTTTCGCAGTAGCAACGGCGGAATAAAGGAATGCTGGTAAAATTAAGTATAAAATTTGAAGTGCAGAGTAGACATTAATTTTTACATCATATTAAGCCGGAATTACATTCTTCCTGTGCTGCTTTCTAAAATCCCCGGGCGATAAGTTGTATTTCTTTTTAAATAGATGATAATAATGACTTAAGTTCTCAAACCCGCTTTCCAAAGAGATGTAAGGAATGCTTTCGTCGGTCGTCATAAGTAAATTGGCACTGTAATTTAATCGAAGATCGTTAATGTATTCAGTCGGTGTTTGAGCATAATGTTTTTTAAATTCTCTGCAAAGATGTTCTTTTGATCTATGTGAAATTTCTACCATTGATTCAAATCCGTTTACAAACTTTTCTTTCTGCTGCATTTCCGAACGGGTTTCTTCAAGCCATCTTGGTATTGAGCTGCGTTGTATCCAAAAACTTTTTGAAAAATAATTTGTCATTATCTCTGCTAACAAAATTCTAAGAGCGGTTCTTATTTCCGATTTTTTACTGAGAGGAATTAACTGAAGTTTTTCAAATCTTTCTTTTAAAATAGTTTTCTCTGTTGATGATAAAATTGTTGAGGGAGGAAGTTTGCTTTCAAGCAAACGCTCTGCTTCAAAGCCTTCTCCTAAATAATCGAACAACTCAGTTATAGTTTTTTTAGGGAAGGCGAGATTAATTAACTCAACATCATCTTTCTCATGTCGTTGATAATAATGAATATCATTCGGTCTCATAAAAATCATCGTGCCTTCATCAAGTATTTGCTCATTATCATTTATTATATGTTTAACCTTTCCCTTCGCAATTAAAAATATCTCATAAAAATCGTGAGTGTGCTTAACAGTAATATCCTTTAATGATTTATGAAACGCATAGTGAATTTCAGTCTGTGGATCGAGGATTTCTTCGGTATATATTTTAATTGGACTCATATCACG
>DSBF01000029.1 GCA_011049495.1 Ignavibacteria bacterium | reverse complement strand
CTTTAGTTATCTGTAGAATTATAGATTACGAGCTATATAAGCACGCCGACAAATGTCGGCGGCTACATACACCCTGCTAGCAAAATGTTAACAGATACATTCAAATTAGTAGCCGCGGACCTGTCTGCTTCAGGCAGGCTTTATGTCTGCGGGGTAACCTCTCGGAATCAAAACAAAATCCTTAGTTCCGACAAGTAGTGCTGTTTTTTCGATTAGCAAAAAAAATAACTTCACATAATTCAATCACATACGGAAACTAATTTTTTTTCGCATACGTCAGAATTCGGAAATAAAAGGTTATCAACCTTTAGAAAAATGATTCGCATTTCCGTATATTTGCTAATTAATTTATAAGACGATATATCGATTTAAGTGAACGGCAGTATTTTGAAAGAAAATAGAGTTATTGTGGCAATGAGCGGTGGAGTAGATTCCTCGGTTGCTGCGGCTTTACTGCATGAAAAAGGATACGAAGTCATCGGTGTTACTATGAAAACTTGGGGATTCATGGAAGTTGGCGGAGCACCAAAACATGAATCGGGATGCTGCAGCTTAGATGCAATTTTTGACGCAAAAAATGTTGCAAATAAATTTAATATACCACATTACACAGTTGATTTTACCAAAGCATTCGAAGAGACTGTAATTGATAATTTTGTGGATGAATATCTAAGCGGAAGAACTCCGAATCCATGTGTGATTTGTAATCGAAAAATTAAGTGGGAAGAACTTCTTCATAAAGCAGATGCACTTGATGCAAAATATGTTGCAACAGGTCATTACGCAATTGTTGATTATGATGAAACTGAAGAACGTTACACATTGAGGAATTCATCGGATAATAGAAAAGATCAATCTTATGCGCTTTGGGGATTAACACAAGAAAGTCTAAGCAGAACATTATTCCCGCTTGGAAAATATACTAAACCCGAAGTACGTCAACTTGCAGAAAAATTTGGTTTGAAAACTGCGGGCAAACCCGATAGTCAAGAAATATGCTTTGTAGCGGATAATAATTACGAACGATTTTTGCGAGAAAGAATACCTGATGTTATAGAAAAAGTACCGGAAGGTGATATGATTTATCACGGTGAAAAAATTGGTGTTCATAAAGGAATTCCATTTTATACTGTTGGACAGCGTAAAGGTTTAGGGATTGCAATGGGAAAACCTGTGTATGTTAAAAAAATTGATCATCGTACAAATACTGTAGAGATCGGGGATAAAGAAGAAATCAGCCAGAAAAAATTGTTTGCCGAAGAAATAAATTATGTTAGTACAAGTAATTTAGTAAACGGAGAAAAAGTTTTTGCAAAAATTAGATATAGTGACAAAGGTTCACCCGCAACAGTTTTATCATCAAATAAGAATGAATTTGTTATTGAATTTGATGAACCAAAATCAGCAATAACTCCGGGTCAATCTGTTGTTCTGTATAATGAAGACGGTTTTGTTTTAGCCGGTGGAGTCATTAAAAATGGAGAATAGCATTTCTATTGAGTGATAATTCTATTATATTAAAACTTAATTTTTGAAAAAGGAGATAAGCATTCGAAGTTCACAAGCGTACCAACGGAGCATTAAATTCTAAAGTTCTGCTGCTTAACCAGAGTTATGAACCTCTAGCTATTTGTAATGTAAAAAAAGCAATGGTTCTGATTTTTCTCGGTAAAGCCGAATTAGTTGAAAACAGAGACGATAAAGTTGTTCGTTCAGTATCAAAATCTTTCCCTTGGCCAAGTGTTATTCGCCTCAGCAGTTATATTACTGTCCCTTATAAAAAAATCATTCTTACTCGAAAAAATATTTTGAAGAGAGATAGACATCGTTGTGCATATTGTGGAAGAGGTGATGTTACTCTTACATTGGATCATATAGTTCCTAAATCAAGGGGCGGGACGGATACCTGGGAAAATCTTGTTGCAGCCTGTTTACCTTGTAATAATAAAAAAGGGGATCGGACTCCGGAGGAGGCAATGATGAAACTTCGCGTCAAACCTTATACTCCAAATCATATCATGTTTATCAAAAATTCCACCGGAAGACTTGAAGAAAAATGGAAACCGTTTCTTTTCCATTAATCATTTTTATCGGATTCAATTCTCAAAGAATTTGATTATCTTTGCAAGTTAAACTAATTCTTTTCCACAAATAAACTTCATATTATGGCAAAAAAACGAATATTAAGCGGAATGAGACCTACCGGGAAACTCCATTTAGGTCATTACGTTGGTGCTCTCGAAAATTGGATCGAGCTTCAAAATACGTATGATAGTTTTCATCTAATTGCGGACTATCATGTTCTTACTACTGATCTTGATACATCTAATGTATATTCTAACACAATTGAAATGGTGATAGATTGGTTAGCTGCCGGACTTGATCCTGAGAAAAGCCCGTTCTTCAGACAATCACAAATAAAAGAGCATACTGAATTGTTTCTTATCTTCTCAATGTTAATTACTCAAGCAAGATTGGAAAGAAACCCGACTGTAAAAGATCAAATTCGTGATCTTAATATTCAGAATGTAATATATGGTCATCTTGGTTATCCTGTATTGCAGTCTGCCGATATTTTACTCTATAGAGGTGATGCCGTACCTGTTGGTGAAGATCAAGTTCCTCATATTGAAATTACGAGAGAAATAGCACGGAAATTTAATAACCAGTATGGAAATGTTTTCCCGGAACCGGAACCTTTGCTTACAAAGTTTGCACGTTTACCCGGTTTAGACGGCTCAGCAAAAATGAGTAAATCACTTAACAACACAATTCTTCTTTCCGATGATCCTGAAACTGTTAAAAATAAATTAAGAAAAGCAGTTACTGATCCGCAGAAAATTAGAAAGAATGATCCGGGAAGACCGGAAATTTGTCTTGTTTATACATACCATAAAAAGTTTAACCCGGAAGGTGAAGCAGAAATTGCTGCCGGTTGTCGTGCCGGTACTCTTGGTTGTGTTGACTGCAAAATGATTTGTACAGAAAAAATTAATTCATTTCTTGAACCGATAATTGAAAAAAGAAAAGTATTAGAAAACGATATAAAGAAAGTTGAAGATATACTTCACGATGGTGAAACTGCAGCAAAGAAAATAGCTGTTAATACGATGGAAGATGTACGTTCTAAAATGCAATTAGGGTAAGATGTATAAAATAAAATTAGACGATTTTGAAGGTCCGTTAGACCTTCTCTTATTTTTCATTAAAAGAGATGAATTGGATATTTACAATATCCCGATAGCCTATATTACAAAAGAGTTTATGGTTTATCTGCGTTTAATGGAAAAACTAGATCTTGAAGTTGCGGGCGATTTTATTCTTATGGCTTCAACTTTAATGCAGATAAAAGTTAGAATGCTCTTACCGAAAGAAATTGATGAAGAAGGTGAAGAAATTGATCCGAGAGCTGATTTAGTAAAAGCACTTTTAGAATACAAACGTTATAAAGAAGTATCGGAAGAATTTTCATTTCTTGAAGCAAATCAACGTAAAATATATTTTAGAAATTTCTTTAAATATGATGAAAAAGAAGCTCCACCCGAAATTGATATTCTGCTGAAAAATATTACTATTTATGACTTGATAAAAGCATTCCGAAAAGCACTTGAAGAAAAACCGATAGAAGCTGTTCACGAAGTTAAAAAGTGGAATGTTACAATCGATCAGCAAATACAATATCTAGAAAACAAAATTAACGAAAATAGAAGAGTATTCTTTTTTGAATTGATGAAAGAAATGAACAGCAAAATAAAAATCATTGTTACTTTTATAGCAATGCTTGAAATGATAAAAATGGGACGACTTGGGTTAAGAGAATCAAACCAGTTTAATAATTTCGAACTCTACGCTGTGGAGCAAGATGGATAACATTTATAACTCTGTAATTGAAGCACTAATTTTTGCATCCGATGAAGTTATAACTGCCGGTGAAATTATTAACGCTATAAGAAAAATTGACGGTGAAGAAATTGAAATTACTTCTGAGGATGTCGAAACTTGTATTGATTCACTAAATGAAAAGTACAAACAAACTGAAGCATCTTTTAAGATTATCAAAATTGCAGGTGGTTATAGTTTTTCAACAAAACCGGATTACGCAAAATATCTAGGTTATTTATCAACTGAAAAAAGTAAACGAAGGTTAAGCCAGGCAGCTCTCGAAACGCTTGCTATTATTGCTTACAAACAACCTATAACTAAACCGGAAATTGAATCAATACGCGGAGTTAATTCGGATTATATGATCAATACACTTCTCGAAAAGAATTTGATTACAATTAAAGGAAGAGCAGAGACTATAGGCAGACCGCTGCTTTATAACACAACCGATGAATTTCTAAAATATTTCGGATTGAATAAAATATCGGATCTTCCTAAACCAAGAGAAATAGAAGAGATTATGCAAGATGAAGATTTTATCGAGCAAAAAAGAAAGATTATGATGAACGAAATTGAGGAAGAATTAGAAAATGGAACACGCAGCGAAGAAGAAAATTCGGCTGAATAAATATCTTTCTGAATGTGGTATTGCCTCCCGTAGAAAATCAGAAGAACTAATTAAAGATGGAAGAATAACTGTTAACAAAAAAGTTATTACTGACTTTGCTTTTGAAGTTAATCCAGAGTATGACGAAGTTAAAGTTGACGGAGAAAAGGTAAAACCGGAACAAAAAGTATATTTTCTTCTTAATAAACCAAAGGGATTTATTACATCAACTAAAGATGAAAAAGGAAGAAATACTGTAATCGATTTAATTAAAACAGATAAAAATATATTCCCGGTTGGCAGACTTGATTACGATACTACTGGTGTTCTGTTACTTACGAACGATGGTGATTTTGCAAATGCGCTTACACATCCCTCGAAGAAAATAATTCGTGAATATATTGCAGGACTTGATAAAGAATTAACAAAAGAACATCGTGAAAGATTATTAAAAGG
>DSBF01000206.1 GCA_011049495.1 Ignavibacteria bacterium | reverse complement strand
CTTATTCGGAATAACAGTTCCTGCAAAAATAATCGGCGGTGATTTTTTCGATTATCTTGAAATTGGTGCTCAAGGTGATAGACTTGGAATAGTTGTTGGTGACGCAGCATCAAAAGGATTAGCCGCCGCTGCCGAGGCTATGTATATCTCAGGCGCATTAAGAATGGCAAGTACTTTTGAAATTAAAATATCTCCTTTGTTTTACAGAATGAATGAACTGGTAAATAAAATTTTTGAAGACGATAAATTTGCGTCACTTTTTTATTGTGAAATATCATCAGATAAAAAAGGATTATGTTTATATGCTAATGCCGGTCATAATCCACCTTTATTATACGATAAAAGTAAAGATGAATTATTACTGCTGAACCCAACTGGACCCCTTATAGGTCCCGCTCCTCACTCAACTTATGATACCGATAGTTTTAATTTTAGTCCCGGTGATGTATTGGTAATTTTCACGGATGGAATAACAGAAGCGGCTAATGAAAAATTTGAATTTTATGATGAGAGTCGTCTCGAAGATTTAATTAAGAAAAATGCAGCAAAAACTCCTAAAGAAATTGCTTTGTCTATTATTGAAAGTGTATCGAAATTTTCTACAAGCGATAGTAAATACCAAGACGATAAAACCATCGTTGTAATCAAACGAAAGGAATAAAATGTCTTTAGACCATAAAATATTCGAAGCCGGAGTTGTCGGTGCCGGTGGTGCCGGGTTCCCGACTCATATTAAAGCAAAATCTAAAGTGGAATTTGTTCTCGCCAACGGTGCCGAATGTGAACCTCTAATTCATAAAGATCTTGAAATCATGAAAAATTTTCCGAAAGAAATTGTTCATGGCATGGAATTAATGATGCAGAATACTAATGCAAAGAAAGGTTATTTTGGAATAAAAGCTAAGAATCATGAAGCAATTGAGCGGATACAAAATGAATTTTCTAACGGAAAAATTGATATGACAATTTTGGGGGATTTCTATCCCTCCGGTGATGAATATGAGTTAGTTTATGAAGCAACAAAAAGATTAATTCCACCCCATGGTATTCCGCTTGACGTTGGTTGTGTTGTAAACAATGTTGAAACTTTTTATAATATAAGTAAAGCTTCGGAAGGTATTCCTGTAACGGAAAAATTAGTTTGCATTGCCGGTGCCGTAAAAAATCCATCTACCTTTTTTGCTCCGGTAGGAACAAGTTTTGAAGAATTGATTAAACATGCCGGTGGAACGACAGTTAGTGATTTTGGTGTTTTTATAGGCGGACTTTTAATGGGTTCATTAACTTTTGATTTATCCGAAGTTATAACCAAAACAACTGCTGCATTAATTATATTACCGAGAAATCATTATATGATTAACCGAATGGAACGCCCGAAAGAAGATATGAACAGAATCGGGAAATCAGCTTGTGATCAATGTACTTATTGTACCGAGTTTTGTCCGCGTTATCTATTAGGTTATGATGTTCAACCGCATAAAGTAATGCGTTCACTTGTCTTTACAACATCGGGCAAAGAATTGTGGAATCAATATGCAGATTTATGTTGTGCCTGTGGGTTGTGTTCATTGTATGCATGTCCTGAAGATTTATACCCTCGCGAAGCATGTGTGCAAAGTAAAGAAGAAATGAAAGCAATGGGGCAAAAATATGAACAGCAAAAACCGGTAAAAGTTCATCCTATCAAAGAGGGAAGAAGAGTACCGTTAAAACAGTTGAGAAAAAGATTAAACGTAGAAGAATATGAAGCACACACTCCTTTTACAAAAGAAAGACCTAAACCAAATTCAGTAAAAATAATGTTGAAGCAGCATGTTGGTGCTCCGGCAAAAGCTAACATAAGCATTGGAGATATTGTTAATGTTGGCGATGTGATTGCAAAACCGGAAGAAGGAAAACTTGGTTCGGTAATTCATGCGTCAATTAGAGGGAAAGTTACACACGTAAATGAAGAATTTATCAGAATATCAAAATAGAAAGGTTTACAAATGGTTATGAATTCACTGGGCTTAATCGAATTGACAAGTATCGCTGCAGGTATGCAAGCTGCAGATATAATGTTAAAGACTTCGCAAGTTGAATTGGTTTTATCACGCACAATTTGTTCAGGAAAGTATATGGTATTAATCGGAGGTGAAGTTGCCGAGGTTCAATCTGCGGTTGATTCGGCTGCAAGTCAAATAGACTTTGCCGTGATTGATACATTCGTAATACCTCATGTTCATCCCGATGTATTTCCTGCATTATCAGGGCATACTCTCGCAACTGAATTAGAAGCTTTAGGAATAATAGAATCATTTTCGGTCGCATCATTAATTGAAGGTGCAGATGCAGCGGTAAAAGCAGCAAAAGTTCAATTGATCGAAATTCGTCTTGCAATGGCACTCGGAGGTAAAGCATTTTGTACATTAACCGGTGAAGTTGCCGCTGTTAGAAGTGCCGTTGATGCCGGTGCTCAAATTATTGCCGACAAAGGTTTGCTCGTTAACAAAGTTGTAATCCCTCAACCAAGAAAAGAATTGATGAGTGAAATGATTTAATTCATTGTTTAATTTGGAGAGATAAATATGAATATCCCAGATTTCCAGTCTATTATGCTTCCTTTATTAAATTTCTATTCTGATAATTTAGAACACACTACTTCAGAAACAATAGAATATTTAGCTAAAGTGTTTAATTTAACAGAAGAGGATTTAGCTGAATTACTTCCAAGTGGAATACAAAGAATTTTTCACAATAGAGTTTATTGGGCAATAGCACATTTAAAAATGGCAAACCTTATTGAAAATACACAAAGAGCGCACTATAAAATTACATCGAATGGGCTGGAGTTACTAAGTGCAAACCCAGAAAAGGTTAATTTGAAATTATTAAAAACAATCCCGGAGTATGTTGAACACACAAAAAGTTTTAAGAAAGAAAGGTATAGCAAGAAAGATGATTCTGATGAAAACATTTCAGATACTGATGATAATGAATTAACTCCTGAAGAAAATTTAGAATATTCTTACCAAAAAATTCAGAAATCTTTGGCTCAAGAATTATTACAAAAGATTAAAAAAATATCTCCGAGTTTTTTTGAGAGACTTGTAGTTGAATTGTTAGTTAAAATGGGTTATGGTGGATCGTTAGAAGACGCAGGAAAATCAATTGGTAAAAGTGGAGATGAAGGAATAGATGGAATAATTAAAGAAGATAGACTTGGGCTTGATGTTATTTATGTTCAAGCAAAAAGATGGGAAGGTGTAGTTGGTCGCCCAGAACTTCAAAAATTTGTTGGAGCATTAGCTGGTCAAGGAGCAAAGAAGGGTATTTTTATAACTACCTCGTATTTCTCAAAAGAAGCATTGGATTATACTCCAAAGAATGAGACAAAAATTGTTTTAATCGATGGTGAACAACTTGCTCGGTATATGATAGATTTTGATTTGGGTGTATCAACAATGTCAACTTATTTAGTTAAGAAAATTGATTCTGATTATTTTGAAGAGTAGCTTAATCAACAAACAAACTATTACATTTTGGTAACAATTTATTTAGCTCATTTATACATAACGAAAAAAAAGAATTTTAGAATAGGTCCTTTATTATCTCAAACATTCCAACTGTGAAACCTTCAAGGTAAGAGTAAGCTGTTTGAGTTCAATTTCCTTGAAGGTTACTAGCAAAGTTTTCGATTAATGAATCATCAAAATAAATTTTTAACAATCTCAAACATTCCAACATAAGTTCCTATAGCGCTTCCGATGCCTGAAAGCAAAAACACAAGCAAAATTCTCAGCAATCTGTTTTTCCACCAATTCTTTGCTTTCATCACATCAACACTAACGGTTTGAAACTCCTTTACTTTTGGTGGAACAAGCATCAATTGAACAAATGAGGCAACATAACCGGCACCTATAAGAGGTGTAAGACTTGTAAATGGTGCAGCTAAAAATGAAACTAAAACGGTTAGCGGATGACCATAAGCTAATGCGGAACCAATTGCGCTCGGAATTCCGTTTGCAAGTATCCAATAAATTGCATTATCTCCCGCTGCCGATGCACCTTTGGTTATTCCTATATAAAAAATTGCCCCAATTATTATTACCGGAATTGCATAACCAATTCCTTTTAAAATTGGGGATACCGGTGGAATTATTTCATACTTTGTAAGGTCTTCCTGCTTGCCGTTATTTATTTGGTCAACTATCCCGTTTAAGTGACCGGCACCGACAACCGCAATCACTTTTTTACCTTTTGATTCTTTTATTTTTTGAGCTAAGTAAATATCACGTTCATCAATTAACACGGATTTTAGAACAGGCATTACTTTGCCAAGTTCTGTCATCATTTCATTTAACACATCCGTCTTACGAAGTTCGGTTAGTTTTTCTTCACTTAATTCTTCTTTTTCAAAAACTCCCGCTAAACCGGCTGTAAGAAATTTTAACTTCTGCCAGAAAGACATTGAATTCCAAGCCCTTCGCAAAGTAATTCTAACATCTCGGTCACATAATTCAATCGGTATGTTATTTTCTTTTGCGGTTCTTGCTGCTTCTAGTAATTCTACACCCGGGTTAACGCCTAATTTTTCACCTAACTTTTTTTGGTAGGAAGCAAGTAAAATATTTATCATTAATGTCGATAGCTGTTTTTCTTTAATTACATTTTTGAGGTCAAGTTCTTCCCATTTCTTTTTATCATTTAATGACTGATAGCGCTTTTCATCTAGTTCAACGCATACTACATCCGGTTTTTCTTCTTCAATAACTTTTCTAACCAGATCAGCCGATTGCTGCGATATGTGAGCTGTTCCTATAAGAAAAAACTCTCTGCCGTTTTGTGTAATTTCAATTACATCACTTCCATATTTAGATTGAACAGTTTCTTTCAATTATTCCTCTAATGTGTTAAAACGAAAAGCAAAACTACTACTTTTTGTTAAGAATATGAAAAGAGTATTACACTTACAG
>DSBF01000207.1 GCA_011049495.1 Ignavibacteria bacterium | reverse complement strand
TTATCGTAAGTCGGTTCAACACCGTACATGCATCCCAAATTTGTACCGATACCAATTACATCAATGTTTTTCATCTTAAATATTTTTTCATAAAAATTTAGAATCTGATCACGAACAACACCTTCACGAAGTTCACCCATTTCAATCATTACAATAACACGATGGATTTTACCTTGTTTACGTGCTTCAATATCCAACTGCTTAATTGTTTCGAAAGATGAGTTAAGAGAAATGTCTGCATATTGAATTACATTCTTAGCTTGATTTACTGCTGGCGGTTTAATATAAACGGTAACGATATCCGGCTTGATTTCTTTTATTGCTCGCAGATTTGAAATTCTCGAATCACCAATAGAATGAACCTGTTTAATGACAGGATCAGTAAGAATCTTTTCGAGGATAGGTTTATAGCCATTCAATATTTTTGTTACTAACGTCCACTCAATTCCCCTCGGTTTAAGAAAATCATTGAGTTTTTTGATGTTGCCAATAATTCGTTCAGGATGAATATGCAGTGTAGCCATTTTGTTATCCTATTTTTTGAATCGCATTTCGGCATACTTTGTTGTGAAACCAATCCGTTCATACAATCTTTTTGCGGGATTTTCGTATTCCACGTGAAGCTTAACATCACCGGGACAATCGGAAATTGCTTTTTCAACAATTTGTTTTCCGAAACCTTTTCCTCTGTATGATGCATCAACAGCTACGTAAACTAAAATGTGTTCGGGGATATAACCGCTCATACCAGTATTGTTGATTATAAGGGTTCCGACTAATTTTTCTTCATAATATGCAGCAAGAAGAAACCCGCCAAGTTTACCATCTTTACCAAAAGCAAAATCTATACATTTGTTTATTGCCTCTTTCGAGTCACCAAATTGGTCTAAATGATCGAAAAGAAAATCAACAAATTTCTCTCGTGTCAAATTTTCATCAAAATCGGATTCCTTACCCAGTTTTTTAATTTCTAACATTTTTTAACCTTATTTTTTTGAACAAAACAATCCCTCCTCCAAAATTCTGGAAACCAACCATAATAAATACAATTAGCAATTAAGACAAGAATTGAGTAGAAGACTAAATTATGTGGATTTAAGTATCATTTGTCTTCAAAAATAACATAAAATGAGGAAAGACCCAAATTATTGCGTTTTTAGGCGATTTTCAGCGATTTATAAGTGCCAAATCACTTTAATTACTCGTGATTTGTTAGAATTTCCTTTAGTATCTTGGAAGCCGGACGAGAAAGAAGAAGGATAATCAGGATTAGAAAGGCTACTATAAACAGTCCGTTCATAACGCCTCCTATTTTTTTAAGTAAAGCAAAATCTTAATAAATTTAATAAAAGTTAAGCAATTAAATGTGATAGAAAACACAATTGTTAAGAATGTTTATCTATTGAATATAAAGGAAAAGTCAGGTGGTCAGCCGGACTTTCTATCACCTATAATTATGGAAGGGGTTTTATAGGGTTTAATTACTTTAAAACTGCTAATGCAAAATTGACATCGTTATGTGCTGTTTGCTCATCTCCGATTAAATAAGCTGAATAGAGATGTTTTGCTAATTTACGTACTTTTTCATGATCATTAAAGTCAACCGTTCTTTTTACCATAAAAATACCGCGGGCATCACCAATTTTTACAAGAGCAAGTGCGGAAGCTAATCTCGCACTTTCAGATTTGTCTTCACGCAAAATTTTCATTAAAGGAATTACAGCTTTTGAGGATTTCATTTCACCAAGGAAATAAGCTGAACTTACTTTAAGTCCTTGGTTTGTTGAACTAATACCAACTAAATAATTTTTTTCTATAATGTCGGTTAGTATTGCTTTTGAAGCGGCGAATACGCTCGTTATAAGAATTGCAAGAAAGGTAAGAACAAAGAACATCTTTTTATTTTTCATTTCTCCCCCCAGAGATTGATCTTTGAATTTGTGTTTCTATATTAGACTAATAAACTCCTTTTTTGTTGTACTACAATTTCCTCAATTCACTTATTAAGACGGCAGCATGTATTAAAAGTTTCATCATACTTAATGACAAAATATGGGTAGAAATTTATATCTTAACCACATAAAATTTCTTTTTTTCGATTATAGGGAATGAATATACGAGGAAATAAGTATGAAAAAGTTTACAATCTCCGTTGAAAAAGTTCATCAATCTACGGTTAAGAACTTTGAGGAATTAGCAATATTTCATTACGAATGCAATAATTACAGGATCAAGTTGGAACGACTAAACCCAACTGTTTGGGGTTTGAAATGCAAGCGTTGCAAACGAGAAATTATTGTAAAAGATAATGCATTAGGAAACCTTCCTATAATGCAAACCGCGGTTGATGGCAAGGAAAGATTGTTTAATCATGAATTAGCAAAAGAAACGGTTAAAATTAAAGAATAATCATTTTGTTTTCAGAAGTAACTATAATCTGCACCCTTCCAAAACTTAAACTTGTACCCACGGCAAGAATCGAACTTGCGACCTGCGGTTTAGGAAACCGTTGCTCTATCCCCTGAGCTACGTGGGCGTTATAAAGGAAAAAATTCAAAGTGTAAAATCCAAAGTGAAAAACTCAAAGTGATGCAAATTGGTTCTTCTTTACACTTCGTGCGGTACCCCAGAGAGGCTTCCGGACGGGTATCCTACTGAGCTACCGGGGCAAAAAAAATTAAAAATCTAAGTCTAAATATAAAAATTAGTGCATCCGGTAACAATTTCTTAATCCGCTTTAAATTGAATTTGCATGTCCTTTTTTCTAATTTTCGATGATGAAAACTAACTAAAAAGGAGTAAAAATGACTACGATAATTGATGTTTTAGGTCGTGAAATCTTAGACTCGCGCGGTAATCCAACCGTTGAAGTTGAAGTGCAATTAGAATCCGGCGTGATTGGAAGAGCAGCTGTTCCCAGTGGTGCTTCTACCGGCGAACATGAGGCTGTTGAATTACGAGATGGAGATAAAAAACGTTATCTTGGGAAAGGTGTACTTAAAGCCGTTGAAAATGTGAACGATAAAATTGCAGATGAATTAATAGATTTTGATGCAGTTGATCAAATTGCAATTGATAATTTGTTAATCCAATTAGACGGAACACCAAACAAAAGCGAACTCGGTGCTAATGCAATATTAGGCGTTTCTCTTGCATGTGCAAAAGCTGCAGCGGAAACTTTAGGGTTACCTTTGTTCCAGTATATTGGCGGTGTTAATGCCAAAACCTTACCTGTTCCAATGATGAACATACTTAACGGTGGAAGTCACGCTGATAATACTGTTGATTTCCAAGAATTTATGATTGTACCTCACGGAGCTGAAACATTCGCAGAAGCTTTGAGAATGGGTGCAGAAACTTTCCACTCGCTTAAATCAGTACTTAAATCAAAAGGTTACAGCACTTCTGTTGGAGATGAAGGCGGATTTGCACCAAATCTAAAATCAAACGAAGAAACTTTAGAAATTATTTTATCTGCAATAGAGAAAGCCGGCTACAAACCAGGTGAACATATTTCTTTAGCTCTCGATGTTGCAGCTAGCGAAATGTTTAATAAAGAAAAAAATGTTTATCAATTCTTCAAATCAGATAAATCCGAAAAAACCGCTGAGGAGATGGTAGATATCTATCTTAAGTTAGTTGATAAATATCCGATAATATCTATTGAAGACGGTCTTGACGAGAACGATTGGAATGGCTGGAAGTTAATGACAGACAAACTAAAAAATAAAATACAATTAGTTGGTGATGATCTTTTTGTAACCAATACTGAAAAATTATCAAGAGGTATTGAAGAAGGTATTGCGAATTCCATTCTGATTAAAGTAAATCAAATCGGTACTTTAACAGAAACTCTTGATGCAATTGAAATGGCAAAACGAGCCGGTTATACTTCTGTAATTTCGCATAGATCCGGAGAAACAGAAGATGCCACGATAGCTGATATTGCAGTTGCAACTAATGCCGGACAAATTAAAACAGGATCTGCAAGCAGAACAGATCGTATCGCAAAATACAACCAATTACTTAGAATTGAAGAATACTTGGATATTACCGGAATTTATCCCGGCTTAGCAGCAATTAATTATCAAAAATAAAAATTAAACAGAACCCACATTTGGGGCTGTCCGGAATTACTAAATTCTTGGCAGCCCATTTTTGTCTACATAAAAAATACTGAGGATGGTATGGCTAAAAAAACTATCGAATCAGAGGATTTTTAGGTGGCAAAATTTTGTAAAATCAATTCTTGTAGTGAACGCAAACTTTGCGTTCACTACGCTGTCAATTCTAAAAATTCTTTTGGCGAGTAAACATTAATTTTTGATTGCGAAAAATCTTTAGTGTTCCTGGTAATAATAGCATCAACTTTACTAGCTAATGCCGCTTCATAAATTACTGAGTCTTCGAAATCATTAAAATTGGATTTTTGAGCTGCTTGTAATACTTTTTTGTTTACTTCAGCTATACTAAAAAGATTCAGTAAGTCATTAACAATTTCACGACTTCTAGTTTTTCCCAAAGCTTTTTGAAGGAAATAGTTAACTGTAGTTAAGGAATTTGCACACAAATAGCCTGAATACTTGTTATTTTCAATAAGTGCGAATAATTGCGCAGCTTTTTCTGCATAAGGATATCTATCGAGTAACAAATCGAGAATAATATTTGTATCAAGCAAAATTCTCATTTATATTTTTCTTCAAGATAGTTATAATAGTCGTCCTTCTTAAAATCTTTCTCTTTAATTAATCCTTTTAGTTTCTTAGTAATTGGGGGATAAACTTCCACGGATTCATTCTCTTTGCTGTCTTCATTTTGAATAAAATCGGAAACCATTTTTGAAATTGACTCCCCACGTTTACGAGAAATTCTTTTAGCTTTCTCGATTATTTTCTTGTCTATTCTTAAAGTTAACTTTGTTTGCATAGTGTTCTCAAATTGTGACGTACATATGG
>DSBF01000448.1 GCA_011049495.1 Ignavibacteria bacterium | reverse complement strand
GCTCAGATTATTCCCCACCTCAAAAAGTGATTTAGCGTTTTACAAAATAGGCAAAAAATTAGACTTTAGCGTTTTGTAAAATCGGTCTGTTTTTCTTTCTGTAGGATTCTCCTTTGATAATTATTTGATGAGCATTATGAGCTAATCTATCTAAAACAGCATTTGCCATAATAGGATCGGGAAAAATATTACTCCAATCTTCAATTGCCCTGTTTGCAGTGATTATAATCGATTTTTTCAAATATTTAGCATCGATGATAGTGTAAAGAAGTTCGGCTTCTTGCTGATTTATTTTCTTGAAAGCAAAATCATCAATAATAAGCAGATCGGTATTTATAAGTGATTTCAAGATAGAATCAAGTTTATTATTTATATCGGCATTAATTAGTTGAGAAAAAAGCAAGCTAAACTTATAAAACTCTACCTTCATAAATTTTCTGCAAGCCGAGTGAGCGATAGCTTGTGCAAGATGAGTTTTACCTACACCGGTAGGACCGATAAAGAAAATATTTTCCCCGTTTTCAATAAACCGGCAGGTTGCAAGTTCTTTTATCAAAGCAGCATTAATCGACGGATTAACACTAAAGTCAAAACTCTCTAAAGTTTGATTGTTCTTAAGTTTTGCTTTCGATATCAAGCGGTCAAGTTTTCTATTTTTGCGGGTTTGTATTTCATCTTGAAAAACCAAGCAGAGCATTTCGGTATAAGAGAGTTGACTTGCCTCGGCTTCTCTTATCCTCAATTCAATAGTATCGGTAAGTCCCGATAATTTCAGTGATTTAGTTATTGTTTTTAGTTGAGCAAAGTTTGACATAATAGTTCCTTCTGTTTAGTTATGAATAAAGTAATTGGTTTTACGTATAAACGATTCAGTCTGCTCTGAGAGAGCAATTCCTTGTTCTGAAGATTGGTTTTCTTCGGAAAGTAATGATTCCAATATTTTCTTAAATACTTTCGGGTGTGTCGGTTTTTTAATACTAAGAACTTCACCGGCTGCTTTTTCTACTACGGCAGGGGGGTATTTTTCGGATATCGTTAGAATTGATTGCGCACGTCTTAAGTTTATATAGGCGTGAGGAGTAAGCAGTTTATTTATAAGAGCACTCAAATTACTTCCGCTTATCTTTTGTGCTTTTATTTGTAGTCTTAAAGGGAGTCCTTCGCCAACTGCATTTTGTATATTATCCGGGAAGTCGCTGTAATCAGTTTGTCTATATCCATCGGGTATGCGATGGACCTTGATTAGTTTTTCATTAAAATATGCTTCTATTATTCTTGATTTTACTTTTACGAAGAGTTTTTTGCCTACAAATTCATACGGTATTGAATACGCTTTTTTCTCTACTTGTATATAACAATCCGGGTGCACTTTGGCTTCTTTCCAGCGACATACTTCGAAGGATTCTTTGGGTAATTGACCTAAAAGAGGTTGCTCTACTTCTCTAAAAAGTTCAAATGGTTTTTGATGTGTTGTTCCGTGTTTTCTTTGACCGTAGTCTTCAATTAACCACTTTTTTATTTTTTCGTTTGCTTCGGCTAAACTTATATTCCCCTTTAACGCCTGCATTTTCTTGAACTCTTCCCTTACGGTTTGTACATCACGTTCAACTTTCGGTTTATCTTTCGGCGATGCTACCCTGGCGGTATCTATAAAACAACCGTAATGTTCGGCCATCTCCAAGTAGCTGCGGTTTAGAGTAGGATCATATAAATCCGGTTTTATTACTCCGGCTTTAAGATTGTCTATTACTATAGTTTCTGTTACTCCCCCAAAAAAATTGAACATATTTACGTGAGATTCTACAAAACTCTTTTGATCTTGCTTATATACAAACTCAACGTATTTATGACGGCAGTTCGAAAGCGTTCCTATAAATGCATATACCGAACGTTTCCTTTTTAACGATGGGTCGTAGAGCATTCCTACTTTCCCGTAATCTACTTGTATCTGGTTGCCCGGCGGAGTTTCTATACGGCAGGTTACTTTTATGTTTTTATAACTAATATGAGCTTCTCTTAGGTAACGCTTAAAACTGCTGTAACTGGTTTTACCTTCCAGGTTATGTCTCTTACTTATTACTTCAAATGCCGATTTTATTTTTAATCGATGCTTCGGATTGTTTATTAAGTCTTCTATTTCTTCTCTATATTCTGAAAATACCTCTTGCTTGTATGAGATACGCTTTGTGCTTTCAACTATTCCGGTTATTTTCTCTACCAGTTCCGAATCATTCGTCTTTATCTCAGAAGGCTCTATTCCTTCTTGCTTTATTAAGTTTAGGTATTTTCTGATTGTTTTCCGGTCTCGTCCGGTTTGTTTTGATATAAAGTTTATACTCTGACCGGATTGTATCCTTCTTAGTATTTCTTTTATCTCCATTATTCTCACCTCTTTATATGCCATTTTTGTCTCCATATTGAAAATCCGGCTACTGACGGATTGTTTAGAAATATTCATCAAAATTATTACTTTGGAGACAGACAAAAATTGAAAATCAGTCTATCGACACTATCAAGTTCCGTCTATTGGCAAAATATTTAATATTTTAATTGAGGTGGGGAATAAAGTGATCCCAGCATTGGGGAATAAAGTGATCCGCCGGTTGGGGAATAATCTGACCCCGATAGTTGGGGAATAAAGTGATCCTTTTTACGTTTTTATTGGGGAATGAAGTGGTCCGTGACATTCGGATCAGCAAAAATAGAAAATTTAAATATAAATATAAATAAAAATAAAAATAAAATAATTTTATTTTTCATTTGCTTTCTCCTCTTTAACAAATTTTGAAATAATATACTTTGTTAAATCGTTCTTGAATTTAGTCCAATTAATTGTTTTACCTAATTTGAAAAAATTCCTTGAATCATGAAGTACATTATCTACTATTGGGAAATACCCATCAGTGTTCTCTAAGCCTGTAACAATGGCAATGGAAAAATCATTAATATCACGCATGTTATACCTTAAATTAAATAGATAGCTATTATTAGATATCCATTCAGTTTCCGCATTATCAAGCCATGCCTCTCGATAAAAAACTTCTATGATGTCGCCGATTTTTATCTCCTTACTACCTTTGATTATATCTTCAACTTGAATTTTACAACGAGTAATTTGGAATTTGAAATCAGGGATTTCAATCACATAAGGCTTATACTCGATTTCTTTACTAAGAACTTTTGCCTTTGCAACGATGTTTGTTTTTAATAAATGGTAGTCTAAAGGAGAAATTCGTTTTTGAAGATCATCAAGAACATTTCTTCTTAAAATACCCAAGCTTTTGTTGACTTTTTCGTAATATAATTCATCATTATTTTGATACTCTTCCTTTATTCTCAATTGATCTCTTGTAATAACTTGTTCTATAATTATAGGGATGCATTCGTAAGTTTGATAAAGCGTTTTTAGTGTAGTTTTTATCTGTGTTGTACTAAGATTGTAATTTTCTTTACTGGTAAGTTCTTCATTATATTCGATAATTGTTTTCTTAAATTCATTTAGAAGATTATTTTCATTTTTCGATTGGGAATAAAATGAATTAATTGTCAATAAAAAGAATACGAAAAAAATTCGAATTAGCTTCATTTGCTTGTCCTCCTTAATAAATATGGTTTGCATTCGTGTGTATATCATTTATGTTCTGAAATACTTTACCATGAATCAAACATTTCCCCTCCCTATTAAAATTATACTTTAATTAACTAACCGAATTAAAGATCTCATCCTCCCCTTACAACATGAATAATTTTATATTAAATGGCAATAAAAAAATTCTATTTTGAATCTTATTCTGTTTAATAAACTATCAAAAATAATGGGGGCGAATTTTTACCCTTTAGGGGATAATTAGTACGATTTAATCATAAGAAGGGGAATTAAAAACTATGGACTTAAACTCACATCTTTCTTCTTCTAAAGGAATAAACCAAGACAGCCGTGATTGAAAAAAATTATCGCGTCAACTTAACTTCTTTACCCGAACTAACGTATTGAATTATCAAGCTTTCAGTTTCAGATGTATTTAAAGAGATGATATTCTTACCTGCAAAAACATTTGCTTCTTTTACAAACTTTCTTTCCGAATCAAGAACTTTTATTTGATCTTCTTTATTGGAGAAGAGCAATATCTTTGGAGTTTCATTCTTCTCTTTTACCAGTACCGGACTCTCATAAATTTTATTCATATCAGCGACAACACTTAATTCTTGGAATGTAACTTCAACCATATTTGATGTATTTATGCTTTCATTCCAAAGTTTGTTCAGAGATTTGAGTGTGAAGAAATAGTTGATTCTCTTCGGTTTGTCGATTGCAATTTTAATTGAATTTTTATCCGATGGAATAATTTCAAAAAGTGTGTCACCGCTTGGCTTTGAATCTCTATTCGGTAAACTATAAAGTGCAAAATAACTTGTGCTGTCAAGATGATTTGAATGATCCGGTATCGACCAATCCAATGTAATTATATTCGGATCAACGGAATCATAACTAAAAAGCAAATTACTCGGTTCTAATGGAATTGAAGATTCAATCCATGCCATTTGTGCCGGTATTGCGACATTATCATTAACAAACGGAAAAACATCTTTGATATTTTCATATCTAAAAAATGCTACACCGTCAGCTTCAGTTGTTCTTGTAAAATCAATTATTCTTTTTAACTGATTCTTAACTTCAGATTTGTACGGAGCAACTCCCAATACAACACTCCTTCCGAAAGTATCGGCAGTCCAATCTTTTGCAAGCAAATCAAATCTCGGCGGTCCTTCCAAAGACCAATAAATCTGCGGTACTAAGTAATCAATCCATTTTTGTTTAAGCCACTCTTTTGAATCTTGATACACTTCACCAAATCCTTCAAAACCCTTTCCGGATGAGCTATTCTTATAAATTCCAATTGGTGCTGCACCAATCTTTATGAATGGTTTTATCGACTTAACTTTTACAGAAAGATCTCTTACAAATG
>DSBF01000027.1 GCA_011049495.1 Ignavibacteria bacterium | reverse complement strand
CCATTTCCAAGGTAATATTCACTTGAGCCATGACTCTTCCTCCTTGTTAGTTGTTCTTTAATCCATTCTAACAGAGGTCGAGACGTGGCTCACTCCTTTTTACACCACTTTAGGGACTTAATCTTCCAATAATGGGAAATCCTTTTCGTTTTCCTCGATTTGATTGTCCGATGGTCACTCCTTGAGCAATATTACAGTTTTTTCCAATTTTAGCATTTGGGTTGACCACAATATTACCAAAATGCCCAATGTAGAAACTCGATCCGATTTCTGTTCCAACAGGAATCTGAATCCCATACTTAATAGATAACTGATGTAGTTTAATTTAAGAAATAACTTTATTTTATTATCCTAATCAGATTTAAGTCCATTTAATTTTTTCTTAATCATTGTTGATGAAATTTCTGGTGTGCGAGGCAAGTAGATTACTTCGCAATATTCTTGCAAATAATCAAATTTTCCCATCCAATCGTTACCCATTGTAAATATATCAATTTTATACTCCTTAATATCATTCACTTTTTGTTCCCAGTTTTCTTCAGGAATAACTAAATCGACATACCTAATTGCCTCTAAAAGCTTTTTCCTTTCTTTATACTCGAAAAAACATTGTTTTCCTTTTAAGTTGTTAAATTCATTTGTCGATAATGCTACTATTAAGTAATCTCCCAAGCTTTTGGCCCTCTTAAGCAAGTGTATATGACCATAATGCAACAGATCAAATGTTCCATACGTGATCACTTTTTTCATTTAATCCTCCTAAATTTTTATTCTAATGATGTTATGCCTATTTCCTCTTTTTTCTGTTGGCGGTAAAGTCATATAGTCTCCATAAAAATAGGATAAATACTCATTATAGTTTAAAGGAGCTAAAAATTTATGCTTCTCAAACTCTATCAAAGATAAATTTTCTATCCACTCTCTTTTAATTGTTTCTTTTCGATAACCATATGCACCACCTATATTCACCACTTCAGCAGATACTTGATTATTAAAAAAAGTCATGAATTTTAGTAAAATATTTTTAATAATAGCTGGATGTATTAAATAAATACATCCATAGAAGAATTTATAGAAAAATTTTTTAAATAATTGTTTTTCATTCCATAAAACATACTTTTTTTTTGACATTAATATTCTTTTAAGTACATATGTTGACATACAATGAAGACTTCGTTTTATCATATTTGAAGGAACATTATCAAATGGAAAAATATCAATATATACTCCATGGTGAATATCAATGTATTGCGTACTCATCTCGACAAACTCTGTATCATTTTTCCTCATTTTAGCTATTGGCAAAGCAAACCCTGGATCTGTTTCCCATGTTTGAATAAAGTAGTTATAACCTAAATCTTTTTGAGCTACTTTCAAAAATCTCTCATAGTTTTCCCTCGTCATTCCAACATCCAGATCATCATCCCATGGGATGAAACCCTTATGCCTAACAGCACCCAATAATGTTCCTGCAATTAAGGCATATTTGATATCATATTTTTCACAAATACGTTTTACTTCAAGAGCTAATTCAATTTGAATCAAATGGATATTTTTTAAATGCTTACTCATGAATCCTCTTCCTTAAAGATCGATGTAATAATTCTATAAACTTCTTCAGGCGTTGCTTTGTAGAAAATCTTCTTGATCTCCTCATAACTTATATTTATTACACCAACTTTTTCAACGAAATCTCTCAATTTCTGAATTTTCGTTGAGTTAATACTTTCATTTTGATTTATCATAATCGATAAAGGGTATTTTTCCAATGCTTTTAAATTGGCATCGAAATCATCTTGATAAAAATATATAATTGGCTTCCTAAAAGAAAAGTATTCGAATATTTTGCTTGGAACTTGATTGTTATTTTTATTACCAACTGCAACCAAATAATGAGAGTTCAATAATGCTTTATAAGCCTCATCTGTAGTCACTTTCCCATGATACTTAATTGTATCACTTTCGAATTTCTTGATTATCGGCTCACAGTTTCCAAATGCATATATGTTTAAAATGCCATTATATTGACTTAAATAAAATTTAAAAAAATCTAACATATAATCAGGTTTTCTAATATTTTTAAAAAAACCTCCCACGTAAGTAAATGCTTCTTTCTCCCCAATTTGATTTTGACTATCCATCTTTACTAATAACGGATGTTCTATAACCGTAATTTTACTAAAATAATCTATTTCTGCTTCTTTGAAGTACCTTTCTAATTGGGGCATCACAAGAATACGATCGCTTGACCTTAAAACTTTATCTTCAATATGTCTATTATTCTTATATTTGAGTTCTTGATTAACTCTCAACCGATGTAATGACCTATTTTCAACAAAATGATCAAATATGAGTGGTATTATTTTTACTTTATTATTATTTTGCTTAAACTTGTAAGCTGCACATAAGCTTTCAAAAGGCATACTACCCGGAATAATTAAATCTATTGGTTGTGAAATTTTATTCAAACAATCAAAATAAGCATTCACCAAATGATTATTAATACTATCTTTGGAAAATATCATTTTCAAAATAGTTGTTATTCGAAAAAGAAAATATTTGATTTTTTGAACTGTTTTCTTTATACTACTCGAGGAGTTAATAGCTCTGAGGTATCTAATTCTACGATCATTTTGTCGATAATTCACTCTATAGATTTTTTCTCCTTCTAATTCTTCATAATTTGATTGTTCGATTCTTGATTTCAGACAAATGACGCTTACAAGAGAATCTTTGGCAAATTCCTTAGCAACATTATTAACACATTTTCCTACAGCAGAATAAAAAGGGTAATAACTTCCTACAATAAAGACAACATGCATATTATTTCCCAATTAATAACTTTGCATAAAGACGAAAATCTGAACGCTTTAGATATATTCTTAATCCAGAAATAAATAAATAAATGATAAATCCGCAAGTTGGATTAAAAAAATAAGCTATCAAGCAAAATATAACTAATATGGCAAGTGAAAATATGAACCTAGGTGATTTTCCCAATTTCATTTTACGATTGAAAAAATTGCCTGAATAATGCAATCTTATAAGCATTCCCAGAGCAGTTCCTGCAATCAAAAGCAAAATCGATTGAAATATAAAGTATAAAACAGAAACAATCAAAAGAGTAGACAGTAAGCCAATTACATTCGCTTTTAACATATCTTTTTCACATCTCAACAATTTATAATATGGATTAATTACGATTTGAGTTATTGCTTGTATAAATATTATAATAAACATTACAGGCAAATATTCAAATATTCCGGTATAATTTGGTAATAATGAAGTTATTATTTTATTTAGAGGAAAATATAAGATTAACAATATTTGAGATAAGGATATAACTAGATCATTCAAATGAAGATAATAACCTGCATATTTTGATGATTTTATTCTTGTAAATGTGGGATATACTACCAATCCAATTGCAGTGATAAAAATCATAATTAGATTCATCGACGAATTCGCAAGGGCAAAAACACTGTACTTTTCAATGCTTTGGGATCTTTCGACCAATATTCTTCCATACCCCAAAATTAGCATCCCAGAGAAATTCGCAAATAACAACTTAGAGCCTACTTTAATATTCATCAAAAAGACTTTTACAGTTCTTCTTGTTATAACGAGTCGTTGTTTTAATAAATCCAAAAAAGAGACTGATAAGAATAGCACAGTGATAATCTTTGCTATTATATCTCCAATGACTATTATCATAAACTCATCTATTTTATTAACATAAATAAACATAATTACACTTAATAAAATAATTTTGTCTATTATTATAAACATGCTATACTTTTTGAACTGATTCGTCGTCTGCAAAAGATAAATAAAAAACCCCGTGATTCCAGCTAAGGGAATATTCAAACATGCCCACAACAATGCTACCCGTTTATTCGCATCAATTTCAAATTGAGTGACAAAGATCAAGAATAATGTAATAAATATCTGGGCTAAAAAAAAGATAAGCAAATTCGAATTTAATGTACCTTTAGGTAATTTTTCATAATCGTATTTACCGTACCTTAAATATACTCCGTCATTGAATCCAAAAGTCAAGACAGTAGCATATGACACATACAACAAATATACTTGCCAATACCCAAAATTAACCATCCC
Organism: Ignavibacteria bacterium; assembly: GCA_011049495.1. Lineage (GTDB taxonomy): Bacteria > Bacteroidota > Ignavibacteria > Ignavibacteriales > Melioribacteraceae > SURF-28. The sequence continues at coordinate 853 of DSBF01000027.1, read as the reverse complement.
TAATACAAGAGGTAAAATCAACGTTTTAGCGATACCGAGTAAAAAACTAATTAATTGAGCTAATGATACATAAATGATACTTTTAAAACTTTTTTTTATAAGCTTATTCATTAATCTCTTCAGCAACCTTTAAAACTTTAGCCTCTGAAACTGAAAGGCCGATAATGGACCACAAAATTATGTTTACAGTTATTGTAAAAATGGATACTTCAGCCAGACCCTGCAATAAAAATATTATAACAGCCCAAAAACAAGCATTAATTACTCTATTTACTTTCCTATAAATATGAATCTTTAAATACCATATAGTCAAAGACGAGAAATAAAGAAAAGTACCCACTAGCCCTGATTGAACCAACAAATCAATAATCCAATTGTGAGATCGGGGACTACCCACTTGGTAGGCAAGACCATTTCCGAAGATAAAGTGATCTGACCATCGTAAAATTTCACTACTATATACATTAATTCTGTTGCTAGTTAGAGCGTTTATAGCCTCTAATGTCCCTTCATTATAATTTGAAAGTCCCATATTCCATGTATTAATAAAATAATTAGTAATGTTTACAAATAAGATAGCTGAAATTAAAACAAGTAAAATCAATAAACTAGAATAGAAGCACCTTTTATGATAAGAATAATTTCGAGAAGTTGCTTTTTTTAGCACTTTATTCAATGCACCTAAAAGAGAAATCAATGCAAATAATATAATAGCATTTTTCGATCTAATACACAAAAGAGCTATTGATGCTAAGCATATTAATACTACACGATACCTCATTTTAATTTGATAAAGAACGAAAAATAAGAGAGGAAGGATAATGCATGCAATATAATTTGAATTCCCAACTGG
>DSBF01000458.1 GCA_011049495.1 Ignavibacteria bacterium | reverse complement strand
GATATAGATGAAACACCACTTTGCTTAAGCCTAAAATCCCCGTTAACATCAAGTTGATATGTTGGTGACGAATTATTTATTCCAACCTGGCCGGAAGAATTCACCTTGATTTGAGAAAAACTGATAAATGAAGGGACTACAAAACAGATTATAAATATGAATTTTAATGATTTCATTGTGTTTTAATTTTTATTTTTTTTATGGTTTATTTCACTTACTTCACTTCCAATGTTGAACCCGCTTGTACTTCAAAAGTCCCGTTTATAAGGGTGTATTCTTCTGCATCGAATACTACATCCGCATTGTTCTGAATGGTTGCATTAACCACTTCAATTATACAGTCGGAATATGTAATATCAGAAGAAATAGTACCACTTACAATTGTTGTCGGACAATCTGCCGCCTGAACAGCAGCATAAGCATCTACCAAGCCATATCCCATTTCCTGATTCCATATGCCGTTAGGGCGGCCGGAAGTTATTTGATAATTGTATCCACCTACTTTTTGTGCAGTGGATTCAATAATCGCAGTAACTTGAGTTCGTGTTAAATTTGGATTTATAGATAAAATTAATGCAGCAACTCCTGCAACATGTGGGGTTGCCATGGAAGTTCCACTATACGAAGCTGTTCCATTATTAGGAATAGTAGAAACTATATCTACCCCTGGAGCAACAATATCTAATTCGTTACCATAAGCTGAAAAACTGGCACGGCTTCCATTAGCCTCAATAGCACCAACAGTAATAATTCTATCATCAAAATAAGCGGGATAATCCATAACTCCCCAATTCCCCGCAGCAAACGTTACAATACATCCTTTTCCATTTCTCCCTTGTGTCATAGCATTTATAATCGCATCTTCCAAAACAGCACTATATAATTCATTATAATACAATCCACCTTGATCTCCCCATGAATTAGTTATTATATCAGCATTATTCTGCCAAGCCCAACTTATTCCATCTGCAAGTTCTGCTGAAATTGTAGAGCTAATATACAAATCATGGCTAACTCCTATTATTGTAGATTCCGGAGCCACACCTACTACTTGTAAATTATTATTTCTGACAGCAGCGACCGTTCCGGTTACATGTGTACCATGAGCTTCTCCAGGTACAAATACACTTGGAGATGTGCCGCTTTGTGCATCAAAACTTACAGGAGATATGTTGGCAGATAAATCATTGTGTGTCATGTGTATTCCTTGATCAACTACTGCAACATGAATCCCAGCACCTCTTGTAATTGTCCACGCATCACATGCATTAATATCTATATTAGGATCAGAACTGTTTGATAATCCCCAAAGTTGATTAAACATAGGATCATTAGTACATTGTGGTTTGAAATCAAACATAAATGCTGGATCTATATCTGCAAAATATCCCGTTTCATAGAAAAAATTGGACGCTTCTATTGCATTACTGAAAACAGAGTTTTGAACAGATAAAATATACCAGTATGGCATATAAGCAATTTGTTCAATCATGTGGACATTTCGTTCTTTTACTATTTGTTTAAGTATCGTTGTATCTTTTTTTTCCTTTAATTTCAGATAAAAAATATCAGATGTTCCAATAGAAGGTGTTTCACTACTTCTTTCAAAATAAGGGAATGCATACTTAACATATCCAGCTCGTTTCAAAGTCTTGAGAACTTCCGTATACTCCAACTCGTTAGGAGTTGATTTGAATTTAAGTTTAGTTATTTTTCGACTTTGGTCATTCTCATCCTGCACAATACTAAAATAATTGGATATTGAATCCGAAAAATTTTGAAGTTCTTCTTTTGCTATAATATTCAAATAATTTTTATCAACCTTCAAATCAATTTTATTTCCTTTATAATAGTAAAACATATCTTGCGCTTTTATCGAAAAGGAGGCAAGTATTAATAGTGAAAATATTAATTTTGCTTTCATAATTAGATTTTTAAATATTGAAATCAATTATTTTCAAACACCATTTCCTTCTTCGAAGCCGGTATTTTGACGATATGGAACGGTTGATCAATCACACTCGTCAGGTTTCCTTTTTTTAAGTTGGTTATTAAGATTACGATTTTATCTTTATATTCCGTAATCTTTGTAATATCAATCGACCAACCGCCATTGTTTTTGACTTCTTCAAAAACGGCAATCAATTGATATTTTGAAAAGTCTATGGTATTCTCTGTAAACTTTTCAGTCACATTGTTAACCAAATTCATGGTTGCTTTCAATTCTTCCCAATCTTTATTTTCAGTTATGACCATATTCTGTTTGGAAATACCTTCTCTTCCTTGTAATTCGCCCTTTCCAATAAGAATTGGAGTTATTTCAAATGGCTGTTCCACCAAGTCTATATCATTATTCTCAATGTTGTTACAACCCGCGCAAAGAGTTGTACAGGCAACCCAAACCAATAAAAATTTTAATAACTTTTTCATGATTCATTTCCTCCTAATCTGTAAAAATCATCCGTTTCATGTCCACCTGCTTGCCGTCGGCAATCAAGCCATATAAATAAATACCTGCGGTAAATTCAGAAGCCGGGATTATTTGAAAACCTTCACCTCGTTCTGCAATATGTATTTGCTTTAGCTGTTTACCCTGCAGGTCATAAATACATAAATAAGCCTTTGTAACCACCGGGGGTAAATAGTATTTTATTTGGGTAGATTGGTTGAACGGATTGGGCGTGTTTTGATACAACACAACTTCACCTGTTCCGCCGGGTGAAAGGGAAGTAGCAGCCTGAGCGGATTTTGTTTCAGGCGAACCTGAACTTTTCAATTCATCAATTTCGGTTTTCAATTCTTTGATGGATTGTATCAGCAAAGGGATAATGCCGGTATAGTTGATACTTAAATACCCGTCGTCGCCTTCATATACCAAATCGGGGTAGAGTTCCTGCAAGTCTTGTGCAATTAACCCGTAATGCTTTTTTTGGAACAGTTGCGATTTTTCGTCGTACAATTCCCGTCTTACAGTGGCCGAGTCGCCTGTCGATTCCTGGTATTGCTGTTTCAGGTTATACTCAACCGGCGTCATCTGCAGAACAGTATTCAGGGTACTTACTCCCTTCGAAGCTGGAATAGCAGTTCTCAGCTCGGCTATATTTTGTTTCAGCCGTGCATCGGAATATTCCACTACTGTTTGAGTGTACGTTGTTTCTGTTACTCTAATATCCCCAACAAAATATCCAGCGTAGATTCCCGGAACATTAACATCCTGGTTGTTGTTAATTGTACCTACTATACCTGCACCATTTTGAGACCCATAAGTTGTTCCAAACACACCATAATTTCGACCTGATGTTGAGTTGCCGGCTATACCCAGTACCCCCCCAGGCCCTTCCCGATCCTAATGGGCTGGCCAGGTAAGATTGGCCTCTTAAACCAATGTTATAACGGCCAGATGCAACAGGAGCATGACCGACTACGGAATGAATCCATGAATCACCGGGAGTCCCGGAACGTTCCGCCCATATTCCATTCGTTGCTCCCTTAACAAATAATGCAGAATTGGAATTACCTACAGCATTTACCGACAAATTAGAGGACGGTGTACTTGTGCCAATATTAATTCCTACTTTACCGGTATTGGCAACTTTTAGCTGTGCAAATGAAACACCCGTAATTGCACAAAACACGAACAAAAAATAAAATTTTTTCATGGTTAATTGATTTTATATGAACAAAAAATTCTTTCAGTTTGGTTGTTTATATTACGTAAAAACAGTGTAAAAGATTCGCTTTTAAAATATTCCATTTAAAAATAAATCTTCAGGAGGACAAATTTTGACCTCCTTTCAATTTTTGTAAAATTTTTTTCTGCTTTTACAATACGTTATATCATATCCCATGTCCCGCAAATCTGAAATCATTCTTTTTATTGTTCGCTTACTGCATTCAAATTTTTCCGCCGCCTGTTTTAATGAAATTAACCTTTCTTTTTCAATCATTTCCAGCAGATAGTCAAGTTTTTCTTTTCGTTCTAAAAACTTCATTGTTACTGTTTTCTATGGGAGCCCGAAAAAGGGGCCTTTTTACATTTTGAACCCAAGTTATATTATAAATGGGAAAAATACAATGACAATGTTTGCAATTAAAGATTCATTATGCTTCGTAAAATGCTTAAAATGAGAGATATATATTGACAAAATATTTTTACATGTTTTGCAACACATTGAATATAAAGGCTATCTATAGATATTTTCAGATTATTAGTCATTTTTTTATCTGGCGGCCCACCTGAAAACAAAAAAGGCAATTAGGCTGTAACCGAAATTCGGAATCCATACGGCCAGAAGCGGTGAGGCATTTCCACTGACAGCAAAAACAGTGGATATTTGCATAAACAGGATGTAGGAAAAACTGAGCAGCAGACCCAGCCCCAGATGAAAACCAAGTCCTCCTTTTATTTTCCGGGACGCCAGCCCCGCGCCAATAATGGTCAGAATAAATGCTGAAAAAGGACCAGCTACCCGCCGGTGCCTTTCAAGCTCCCATTCCACGGTATTTATTCCCCGCATTTTCATCAATTTAATTTCACGTTTTAGCTCGGGCGTGGTGTAGTTTTCCATTTCGTTTTTTACCACCCTGTAGTCGTCGGGGGTCATGTTCAGGGTAGTGTCCATGCGGTATCCTTTCTCAAATTCTTCGTGGTTGTTGTATATTTTTCGCATCCACCAATTGTTTAAAATCCATTTTCCCGACTCTTCGTCCCACCGGATATTATCCGCAGTAATTTTTTCCACCAGTTTCGAATCGTCAAATTTCTCGAGGGTGAAGCGGTAGCCTACATTGTTGGCATTAATGCTTTGCATATAGATAAAAACACCCGGTTCAATCTGCCGGTGAATGTTTCTTTCGCTGGATACCATCTGCGGGTTGTTGTCGATGTAAAACTGCCTGAACAGGTTCATCGTTTCGTTGGCCGGTGGAATTACATAGTTTCCCAAAACAAAAGAAAAAGAGGCCAGGAAAAATGCGGAAACCATGTACGG
>DSBF01000419.1 GCA_011049495.1 Ignavibacteria bacterium | reverse complement strand
TCCGGGTTATGTGTAACAATCAAAAACGTAACTCCGAATTTATCTTTTATATCGACAATCAATTGATGCAATGATTCACTATTTTTCGAATCGAGATTACCCGAAGGTTCATCGGCAAAAATTATATCCGGATCATTTGCAAGCGCACGCGCAACCGCAACTCTTTGCTGCTCACCGCCGGATAGTTCAGCAGGTTTATGATCTTTTCTATCCGATAATCCGACTGCTTCAAGCAACTCTTCTGATTTTTTAGTTGCCTTCTTTAACGAAATACCCTTTACCATTTGAGGAAGGGCAATATTTTCTGCTGCGGTAAATTCCGGCAAAAGATGATGAAACTGAAATACAAAACCTATATGATCATTTCTAAACTTCGAAATTTTTTCGTCATTGAGTTTAAAGATATCTGTTCCTTTAATTTTTACATTACCTTGATCAGGTTTATCCAATCCGCTTAACAAATAAAGTAATGTACTTTTACCTGCACCGGATGCACCGATTATCACTTCAATGTTATTTTCTTCAACGCTTAGGTCAATTCCTTTTAAGACTTCTAAAGTTTTGCCTTTAGTATTCATAAATGATTTAGTGATATTTACCGCTTCTAAAATCTTTCCCATATCATTCCCATTTAATTGCTTCTGTGATAGAAATTTTTACTGCTTTTTTTGCAGGATAAAGTGAAGCTAAAAACGTTAGAAAGAAAGCCGCAAATCCAACTGCAAAGAAATCACTCCATTTCAAAACAACCGGCAGCGAATTGATTATATATTTTGTTGGGTCAAGAGGGTAAAAATTAATTGTTAATTGTAACCAGCAAATAAAATATCCGATCAACATTCCTGTAACAGTCCCGATTAACCCGATTAAAATTCCCTCGAACATAAAAATTCTTAAAATCGATTTTTTTGTTGCACCCATTGAGCGGAGTAATGCTATATCTTTTTTCTTTTCTATAACAGACATAGTTAAAGAACCGAGAATATTAAATGTAGCTACAGCTATTATTAAAGCAAGAAGTAAATATGCACCCCATCTTTCAATCAACATAATGTTATACAAATCCTTATGCAAATCATACCAGGTGCTGACAGTTGCTTGCTCACCGACAATTGATTGAATTTCCGGTTTAACTTTTTCGGAAGAGGAAATGTTATCTAATCTAATTTCTATTCCGGTAATGTTATTTCTTAAAGCAAGCATATTTTGAGCAGAGGGGAGAGAAGTAAAAGCGAAATTATAATCATATTCTTTATTCTTCGCTTCGAATAATCCGGTAACTAAATAAGGTCTTGCTTGCGGAATTGATAGAGAAAGAATTGACCTTTCAATAGAAGCTGCGGATGATACAAAAATTGTATCTCCGACTCTTGCCGATAATCTTAATGCAATTGGTAAACCTAAAATTATTTTGTCAATCCCTTTATCGTTTTCAACATCAAACTCACCGGAAATTATTTTTGATTTAACACCCCAATCAGTTGATTGTAAATTTTTATCGATTCCTTTTAAGTTGATTATCTCGTATGATTTGTTATTTAATGCAATGATTTTTCCTTCGGCATAAAATCCGGCACTTTCTACTTTATTTAGTTTATTGATTTCTTCAATGAGAACCGATTTGTCGCCCTCAAATTGGTTAAGATTTGATACTCTGATATGAGGGTCAAACTCAACTAATAATTTTGTTACTAAAGAACCAAATCCGTTAAACACGGATAGCATTACTATTAAAGCAGCAACACCTATCATAACTCCAAGCGAGGATAGCAAGGTAATTATGGTTATAAAATTAACCTTGTGTTTGGACTTGATATATCTTCGTGCTATAAAAAATTCAAACATCAGTTAAACCTTATTGATGAAATTATATTCATTCTTGATGCCACATAACTTGGTATTAAAGATGCAAGCAAACTTAATACTAATCCGATTCCCGCAACAATCAAGTAATTTTCAATATCGATCGAGATAGGAACCGTAGAAATAAAATAAATTGAAGCGGGGAGAGTAATCAAATTGAATTGAAGTTGAAGGTAACTTAAAACCAAAGCAAGAATACAACCAATTGTAATTCCTAATAATCCTAAAAAAACACCTTGTACAAAAAATATCTGCAAGATTTTCTTTTTAGTGAATCCGATTGCTTTTAGCACACCTATTGAACTTGTTCTTTCCAAAACAATCATCAGCATTGTGCCTACTATATTAAAAATTGCTACAACGATTATTAACCCAAGTATAATCGGTATCGGTTCTTTTTGCAGATCGAGCCATGTAAAAATATTTTGATGTACCTGGAAAATAGTTCTTACATAATAAGGATAACCCAATAGATCCTGAAGTGCCTTCGCTGAAGAATCAATACTATCAACATTATTTAATCTAATGTTGTAACCGGAGATGCTGTTATATGTTTCAAATAATTCTTTTGCATGACTTAGAGAGATGTAAACATTCATATCATCATATTCAGCCATTCCGCTTTCGAATATTCCCGAAATTATGTATTGCTCAATAGCCGGGGGATTATCAGCGTCGGGTAACTCATCTTTCTTTAATGAAAATATTGTAATCTTATCATTAACAGAAGTATTAATCTTCTCACTTAATTTTTTCCCGATAATAATTTGTTTAATTTCTTCCGAATCAAGTTCATAATTACCTTCAACAATGTATTCATCAATATTGGTATTGTCGGTCTCAGTATCAATCCCTACAATTGTAACACCTTCTGATAATGTACGTGATTTTATAATTCCAAGTTTTGAAATAAACTCCGATATGCTATGAAAATCTTCGCCGATTTTTTGAGTTATTTCGGATTTAATTACATCGGAATCCGGCAAGTTCCTATTTCCGAAAGCAGTAATTTTTATATGAGAATTAAAATTGACAATTTTCTGAGCTACGATTTCTTCAAACCCGTTTAATATAGTAAGTGCAATAATAAGGACAGCAGTACCTATTGCGATACCGATAACCGAAATAACAGAGACAAGTGAAAGGAATTTAGAGCTTTGTTTATTAGATATGTATTTCTTTGCAATAAAGATTGAAAGTGGCATCTTTAACCCGATATTTGCTGTTCCAATTTAATAAAAATGATTGACATAAGATTGACTTTGCGGGGGTAAAAATATATTTTACTTAGCCGTTTTTGAATTAATTCGCAAAAGGTTAGTTTCTTCAGTTTTCATCTCCTTTTGCGATTTTGTTTTTTGTTTAATGATGTTAATTACTCCGTTATTAATATAAATTATTTTCGTAGAAATATAAAAACACGGGGCGTAGCGTAGTCCGGTTAGCGCGCCTGCTTTGGGAGCAGGAGGTCGCAGGTTCGAATCCTGCCGCCCCGACTTTTGGAATTTTTTATTGTTCTTTATTTGCTGAAATATTATTATGCGTCAGTAACTTTGCTGTTCAATAAATTTTATCCGGCGACTAAGATTACGGCGAATTAATTTTCAGATTCTATAATTTTTCTGCGCCAGTAGCTCAATCGGATAGAGCAACAGCCTTCTAAGCTGTAGGTTAGTGGTTCGAGTCCACTCTGGCGTACATGGTAAAATCTTAAATCCTAATATCGAAACTCGAAACATTTTGTTAGGATATAGAATTTAGAATTTGTTCTTAAAAAATGGTGGGCGTAGCTCAGTTGGTTAGAGCGTCTGGTTGTGGCCCAGAAGGTCGTGGGTTCAATTCCCATCGCTCACCCGCAGTTTAAAGTTTGAAGACAAAAAATAATTTTGATTTATCGTTTTCCTTTTGCCTTTATCCTTTGAACTTTATCCTTGACCTTGGCCCCATCGTCTAATGGTTAGGACCTCGCCCTTTCACGGCGGTAATAGGGGTTCGAATCCCCTTGGGGTCACGATAATAAAGAGCAGTTTGTAGCTGCTCTTTTTTTTTTGTTCTTAAATTGATTTTTAAAAAAGTTCAAACAGACAAATCCGTTTTTCCCTTTTGCCTTTATCCTTTATCCTTTATTCTTTGAACTTTGTCCTTGACCTGCCCCATCGTCTAATGGTTAGGACCTCGCCCTTTCGCGGCGGTAATAGGGGTTCTCCTGAAGGGATCACGATGTGAGAATCCCCTTGGGGTCACGATAAAATGTGGGTTTTACAAATGCGGTTTATCAAAGTATCTCACTTTTATTGTTAACTTCTGAAATAATCTTATTACATAGTTTCCTTCCTAAAATCATTCATTTTTTCATAACATTCTTATAAGCATCCATTTAGCAGATATTAGAAAAACCATTTGACAATTGGACAATTAAACAATTCTCTTAGATGTAATTAAACGATTAATTTATCATGTTATAATCGAACCAACAACCGCCTATTTTATTTTTTCAATCTTATTCCTATTTTCTCAAAGTTAAATATTGAGTGATATGAAAAACTATACTGATTACCAGTTATCTTTTGAAGGGCAAAAAGAATACAAAACCAACAGGGAAGAAATCAAAACAAATCTTCTGAATTATCTTTTGTTTTATCCGCGCATGATTAAAATTGTATACGGCAGTAACCGGATGACAAAGAAAAATTTATACAATAGATATAATTGGGTTGCTTCTTCTTTATTTACAATTAGAGCAATGGAAAAAGCCGGGTTGGATTTCCATGTAGAAGGATTGGATAACATCGGTAAGTTTGACGGACCCGCTGTATTTGTCGGTAATCATATGAGTACGCTTGAAACAGTTGCACTGCCGACATTCATTCAACCGATTAAACCTGTTGTTTATGTAATTAAAGAAGAACTCACAAATTATCCTCTCTTTGGTCCGGTTGCAAAAGCACGTCACCCTATTTTAGTTGGAAGAGCAAATCCGCGCGAAGATTTACAGATTGTTTTGAATGAAGGTTCTGCCAGACTTCAAGACGGTCGATCGGTTATTATCTTTCCTCAAAGAACTCGAAGTAAATATCTCGATGCTAAAAATTTTAATTCGCTTGGTGTTAAATTGGCTAAAAGAAATAATGTATATGTTGTTC
>DSBF01000508.1 GCA_011049495.1 Ignavibacteria bacterium | reverse complement strand
TTTCACAATGGATGATTTGATCGATACTATTATAAAATTTTATTCTAAAGACTAATTTACTTTTATTCATTACTGCGGAGGATTTTTGACCAATCTTCAAAATGATTTATTCTTACGAGCTTGTAAAAGACAACCTATTGAACGTACACCTATTTGGATGATGCGCCAAGCAGGAAGATATTTACCGGAATATAGAGCAGTAAGAGAGAAAGCAGATTTTCTAACAATGTGTAAAACTCCCGAACTTGCAGCAGAAGTTACAATTCAACCTATTGATTTAATCGGTGTAGATGCTGCAATTCTTTTTTCGGATATATTAGTTATACCAGAAGCAATGGGAATGACCTTGGAAATGCACGAAGGGAAAGGACCTGTTTTCCATAGACCAATAAGAAATGAAGAAGATGCTAAAGAATTAAAATCAATTGACCCAACTGTTGATTTAAAATATGTTCTTGATGCAGTATCGTTAACTAAAAAAGAATTAAACGGCAGAGTTCCTTTAATTGGTTTCAGCGGTTCGCCTTGGACTCTTTTAACATATATGGTTGAGGGACGCGGTTCTAAAAACTTTGCCGAAGTTAAAAAGTTGATTTACAACAATCCCGTTTTAGCTCATAAATTACTCGGCAAAATTTCCGATATTGTTGCCGATTATCTAAGCGCAAAAATTGAAGCGGGATGTAATGCCGTTCAAGTTTTTGATACTTGGGGAGGTATTCTTACTCCGGATGATTTTAATGAATTTTCTTTACAGTATATTCAATCAATCATTTCCAAAATAAAACGAACAAATGAACCGGTTATTGTTTTTGCTAAAGGTGTTCATTATAATATTGAAGGAATAGCCGGAACCGGTGCTGATGTTATTGGTCTTGATTGGACTATGGATTTAGGCGAGGTTCGTAAATTAATCGGCAATAAAGTCGCTCTACAAGGAAATTTAGACCCGACTAAACTTTATGGCAGTGAAGAAGTGATAAAAAATGAAGCGTCAAAAATATTGCAAAGTTATGGTAAAGGCAGCGGACATATTTTCAATTTAGGTCACGGAATTTTACCCGATGTTCCACCTGCAAACGCCAAACTGCTTGTTGATTTTGTAAAAGAAGAAAGTAAAAAGTATCATTAAATTAAATAGAACACTGATGACCACGTCCGAGGGACGGGCAGGCACAGAAAAAGCCGATTAACACAGATTAAAATCAGTCTCAATCATAATAATCATGAAGATCAGCGTTCCATCCTGTTAGGAGAAAGTGATGTTCGAAATAGATTTAGATTTAGTTAAAAAATATGACAGACCCGGTCCGAGATATACAAGCTATCCTACAGCGCCGCAATTTAACGATAGTTTTACGTCGGGTGATTTTACAGAAGCATTAATAAAATCAAACCACGTTGAAAATCCTCGCGATTTATCACTTTACTTTCACATTCCGTTTTGTGATACATTATGTTATTTCTGCGGATGTAATATGATCATAACCCGCAACCGTGATAGAATTGCAGATTATATAAAATATGTTAAAAATGAAATTGACCTTGTTAGACAATTGCTTTCACCGGATCGTAAAGTAATTCAGTTACATTGGGGCGGCGGTACCCCTACTCACTTAACTCCCGATGAAATTCGAGACCTTCTCAGTTACATCAAACATAATTTTAATTTCAAACCCAACTCAGAAGAAGGATGCGAAATTGATCCGCGTGAATTACAGAAGGACCATTTAATTGCTTTACGTGAAGGCGGTATAAATAGAATTAGCATGGGTGTTCAAGACTTTAACGAAATAGTTCAAAAAGCAGTCAATAGAATTCAACCCGAAGACTTAACAAGAAAAGTTGTCGAATGGGTACGCGAACTTAAATTCGAAAGTATCAATCTCGATTTGATATACGGACTCCCCTTCCAAACAGTTGATGCCTTTGCAGTAACAGTGGATAAAATGATAGATATTTCTCCCGATAGAATTGCACTCTTTAATTATGCACACGTTCCGTGGATGAAGAAACATATGTCGTTGATTAAAGAAGAAGATTTACCTAAACCTGAAGAAAAACTCGAAATTTTAAAAATGTCGGTTGCAAAACTTACCGATGCCGGTTATGAATTTATTGGAATGGATCACTTTGCAAAACCTGGGGATGATTTAACAAAAGCATTACACGAGAAAAAATTATACAGAAATTTTCAAGGATACAGCACACACGCCGGAACTGATTTATTCGGTTTAGGTATTACAAGTATAAGTCAACTTGCAGATGTATATTCACAGAACGTAAAGAAAGAAAAAGAATATTTTGAAATGATTGATAACGATTTGCTGCCTGTTGAGCGTGGTTATAAATTAACTGATGATGATCTACTAAGAAGATATGTCATTACAAAAGTAATGTGTGATTTTGAATTGAACTACGAAGATGTTGAAAAGAAGTTTGATATTAACTTTGAAGAATATTTTGCTTGGGGATTGAAAAACATTCAAGAAAATATTGATGACGGTTTGGTAATTATGGGCAATAGAAAGTTCGAAGTTACCGAAATGGGGAGGTTATTAATAAGAAATGTTGCAATGAATTTTGACGGTTATATTGAACGAAAAGAAGATACTGCGCGTTACTCAAGAACGGTATAACATCATAATTGTCTTTTGGAAGAGGTGTGTTGTAAAACTGATAACGAGTGAGGAATCACATTTGAATATTACTGAAAATCTCAATTTATTCTGGGTGTTAACATACTCTGAAGTGAACGGCAATATTTAATTACACAACACACTCTAAACCAGGCTTCAAGTAAAAATTTTTTGAAAGGAAATAAATGAATAAAACAGCAGTTGTACTTTTTCAATTAGGCGGACCCGATTCTATTTCTACTATTGAACCTTTTTTATATAATCTTTTTCAAGACCCGGATATTTTTAAAATTCCTATCGGACAAAAATTCTTTGCAAAAATGATTTCAAAAAGAAGAGCACCTAAAGTTGCCGAAGAATATGAATTAATAGGCGGTAAATCCCCTATTAATGAATGGACGGAGATTCAACGCCGTTTGTTGGAAGATGAATTGAGAAAAGAAATAGACAACGTTGACGTTATTACTGCAATGCGCTATTGGCATCCTCTTACAAACGTTGCAGCAAAAAAAATTGAAGATGGGAGTTATGATAAAGTAGTCTTACTCCCGCTATACCCTCATAATTCAATATCAACCGTAGGATCATCATTTAACGAATGGAAGAGAGAATATAAAGGTGATACATCCAAGCTAATTTATATTTATGATTTTTATAACAATGAAAAATATATAAAAGCATTAAACGAACGTATTGACGAAACATTAGAAAGATTTCCCGAAGAAATTAGAAACGATGTTCAACTTGTATTCAGTGCTCACGGAACACCGATTAGTATGGTAAAAAAAGGTGATCCTTACAGCAGACAAATTCAAGAGACGGTTAACTTGGTAATGAATATGCGAAATAACTCTCACGAACACCATCTCTGTTTTCAAAGTAAAGTTGGTCCAGTTAAATGGCTTGAACCCGCCACAGATCAGATGATTGAAAAATTAGCTCACAACGGGAAAAAACATTTGCTGATAATACCAATTAGTTTTGTATCTGACCACGTAGAAACTTTATTCGAACTTGATATTGAATACAGAGAAGACGCGGAGAAAAACAATATTGAAAATTATATTGTGATGAAAGGATTGAACGATTCACCGACTTTCATTTCTGCTTTGAAAGAAATAACTATTAATGCGATAAAGAATTGATATGAACAAAAAGATAATTATTCTCGGTGCCGGTATTTCGGGTTTAGCAACGGCACATTGGTTGAAGAAAGCCGGATTTGAAATTCACATCATTGAAACTAAAGGCGAACCCGGCGGTTCAATGGAAACAATAAGTAAAGATGGTTACACTATTGATTTTGGACCTAACAGCGGACTCGAAACAACACCTCTCATTAGTCAACTTGCCGAAGAAGTCGGGATTAAATCAGAAATGATTTATGCAAACGAAGAAGCAAACAAAAGATATATTTTAAAAGATGAAGTACTTCACGCGCTACCTACTTCACCGCCGGCTTTTATTAAAACAAAATTGTTTTCTACCAAAGCTAAATTACGTGTAATGGGTGAACCGTTTATCGGTAGATCTGAAGATGGTTATTATCAAAGCATAGCTCAATTTGTTGAAAGAAGACTCGGCAGAGAATTTCTTGATTATGCAATCGATCCTTTTGTATCCGGTGTATTTGCGGGCGACCCTGAAAAACTTTCAGTGAAATCCGCTTTCCCGAAACTTTATCGTTTAGAGGAAGTGTACGGCGGTCTCGTTAAAGGAATGATAAAAGGTGCAAAGGAAAGAAAACAGCGTAATGAAGAATCTAAACAATCTGCACGAATGTTTTCATTTATTAATGGTATGCAATCATTCCCCCAAGCAATTGCCGATAAACTTGGGAACGTGATTGAATATAATTCATCCGTTAACTCCATTGAAAAGGTTTTGGAAGGTTATAAAGTTTATTACTCGGCAAACGGTATAAATAAAGAAACAACTACAGATATAATTTTATCATCCTTACCAGTATTCAAAGCTGCTGAATATTTTTCATCTTTCGAAAATAAATTTAATGAACATGCAAATAAAATATTTTATCCGCCTGTGCTTGTTTTATACTTAGGATATAAACGAGAACAAATTAATAGAGAATTAGATGGATTCGGATTTTTAATTCCATCAAAAATGAAGAAGAACTTTTTAGGTGCGATTTGGAGTTCTACAATATTTCCAAACCGTGCACCGAAAAATTATGCATCATTCACTTTATTTGTAGGCGGCGCCCGTAAACCTAATTTGTTTGATGAAGATATTAATACAATTATTAATAGATCAATCAAAGAGTTCAGTGAAATAATGAGTGCACAAGGCGAGCCTGTTTTAGTTGAATATAAAAAATGGCATAAAGCAATTCCGCAATATAATTTAGGTTACATAGAAC
>DSBF01000160.1 GCA_011049495.1 Ignavibacteria bacterium | reverse complement strand
TTGTGAATCTCCATCCATGCAAAGAACAAATTCAGCTTCTGAATACTGAATACCGGCATTAAGAGCTTTGGATTTCCCGCCATTTGGTTTATTGATTAAACTAACTTTTACCAACGCTGTTCTTCCCTGTTGATACCCAACAACTTCTTCGGCAACTTTTGCCGTATCATCTGTCGAACCATCATTTACGATAATTATTTCATAATTAGGATATTCTAAATCAAGAAGTGACTCTATTGAAGTACGTAGTATTTTCCCCTCGTTAAATACCGGGACAATTATAGAAATAAACGGATAATACCCTTCTTTACTTTCAACAGTATATTTGGTGAGATATAGATATGCCATAACAAGAATAGAAAAGTATCGGAATAAAAGAACGAACAAGAAAATTACCAATGCAACAATTGATGAGTATACGAAAAGTCCGCTCCATGTTAAAACTGTTAAGGGTAATGTAACAAGTATAATTATAATTAAAAAAAGTGAAGTAAGACCGGTAAGGAAAATTACTCGTAATTTTTCTTTTCCTTCATTACGCTTTGGTTCTTTTCGTTCACGATTATCAAGTGCAATTTTATATTTTTGTAATTTTTGTTCCATCATTTATTTTATGCTTTTTTACAAGAAAAATAAAACAAATCGGATGCCAGAGAATGTTGATATTTTGAGCTGTTATCCCATTTTTTATAGTTCAATTTGTTCCAATTAAGTACAATATTTTTATAATGCCTCAATTTTGTACACATTTGTTAGCAATATAACTTATAAATTAAATCATTGCAACAAAATAACTTAATAGATACTCATTAAAGTAAGCCTTAAGGAAATACTGATTTCTTCAAACAATAGTAAAGATTTGAAATCAGAAAATTGACCATAAAGCCCTAATTGAAAGTGAAGCCGAGGAGTATCCGGACTGTTCTCTGAATGTGTTACTTAAGTACCCGGTGAGAGCAATTCTAAATGATTCTATAACCGTAAAATAAACATTCGTTGACAATTCTCTCAACAAGTAATCATTTTTAGGTATATAACCTATTTTACCGGCTAATTTTATTTCCCATCTTTCATCTAGATAAACTAACCATCTTGCAAAGATGCTATGCTGGTAAAAATCCTGAGGTGAGTAGTAAATTGGTAATGTATATTGGAAGTCGGAGAAAAAGTATTCATAACCAACTTCAAGATTTGGATAAAAGTTTCTACTGATTCTTCCAATGAAATTATTTCCAATATTTTCTTGTAATGGTGTAATCGTATTACCTAAAATTGTAGTCCCCTCTTTTGTTCGAATCAGTTGATATAGTATCTCAAGATTCACATTAGTTTCAAAATTGTAATAAGCGTTAAGGGAGCCAAGTTCTCCGGTAAGACGAGTAAAAACAAGTCCGGGAGAATATAATAAAGTAGATGCATCACTACGAGTATAGAATAAATCGAAACCGTATTTGTATCCATCTCTATGTATATAATCAAATTTTACACCTGCCTCAATAACTGGGATTTTGACTACCCCCGGTGAATACATTTCACCATAACTAAATCTAAAAATAAGGTTGTCTTGAGGTCTAATAAATAAATTTCCTTTGAAAGTAGTATAATGAAAACCACCAAACTCATTGGATAAATTTCCGCGTATCCAGCTTAATCCACCGCTTATATATGGAAGTAACCCGGTTTCAAGATTACCGCCCCAATATCTGTAACGAAAATCCAGATCATCTGCAAAGAAATATGCTACTGGTTGAACTACCATATAAGAAAATAAATAACCGCCGAGGTATCTAAATCCTCTTGTAAAAAAGCTCTCATCTTCAGGTCTAACAGGCAACCAACCGATTCTTTCTTCGATTAGTTTAGGTTCAATAGGATCATTATCCAACATGTTTTTATAGACAACTCTAGCACTATCGAACATTTCCATTTGGGAATAACTATCCCCTAAATAAAGTTGAACTTCCATATCATAAGGGTCTTCATCAGAAAGCCGGGTAAACTCTTGAAGTGCCCGTTGTGAATCACCGCTCCAATAAATAACTTTGGCTCGAAGTTTATCCATTTCTAAATCGTAATAATCATCCAACGCTTCATCATACATATCTATAGCATCATAATATCTTTCGGCACCTACATAAACGTCTGCAAGTTCATATTTTAAGTCAGAAGTAGGAATAGCTTCAAGAAAATACTGTTCATAATATGGAATAGCTTCATCATATCTTCCATTCTTTGCAAGTGTTCTTCCTTCTTCCAACCTTTCAAGTTTTCTATTTTCTTCTTCTCTAATAAAATGTAATTCTAACATTGAATTTAACTGTTGAACTTCCGGATTATCTGCATCAATCTGGGCTGCTCTTTCCTTATAATTTTGTGCTGTAAGATATTCACCCTGCTGAAAGTTTAACGTACCAAGGGCAATAATTGCATTAATATTATTCGGTTCTACTTGAATTACTTTTTCCAAGCGTGATTCAGCTAAATCTAAATCTAGATTATCCCAAACAGCAACTTGACCTGCTAAAAGCAGGTAATCAATATTGTTGGGATTCTTCTCTAAAATTCGGTTAACTTCTGTATAGGATTCGGATAATTTTCTTTGATAAGCGTAAATTTTAGCAAGTCGAAATCTGAACTCCTCGTCTTCCGGATTTAGTTCAAGATATTCGGTTAAAAGTTCTTCGACAACATCAAAATCATCAAGGTTGGAATAATAGTCAACCATTCTAAGTAATGCTTCTCTATTATTTGGATCTTCTTTTAAAATGGTTAAAGCAGAATCAATCTTCGCTTCATAAAATTCTTGGCGTTTTGTAATTATGCTTTCTTTCAATTCTACGAATCTTGTAGTTCCCTCATGATTTGGAGCCAAGTATTGTAATTGCTGAAAAGCTTCTTCGTAGCGTTTTTCCTGCAGCAAATAGTCTATTAAAATAAAGCGAGTACCTTCATCATTGGGATTGTTTCTTAATATGCGGTAGTATCTATCGATAGGATATTCCTCTCTTTCAAATGATCTTGGTGTTTGAAGAGTTAAATAACCTTGTCTTAAAGCTAAGTCCAATCCATCTTCGGCTTCTTTAAAGAATGGTTTAAAACTCAAGGCAGTTCTAAATGCACGTTCGGCATTACTATAATTACCTAACCACATTGTAAAATATCCGTACCTGCTCCATAGCCGCCAGTCATCAGGATGTTTTTCTACCCATCGAGCTAATTTGATTTCACCTTTTCTTATCGAACCTGTATGAGATAAGATTTCAGTGTAACGAATAATTTCATCGGGAGAAGCATCTTCATCTCGTTCTAAGTATTGATCGTACCAAATTTCTGCAATAGCCCATTCCTCTAACCATCTATAAGATTTTCCAATTTCCAAGTAGTTAAAAGGATTATTCGGATCAATAGCAAGTTCTCTTTTATATCCTTCAATTCGCTCATAGAGTAATTTATGCCACGTGCTTAAGACTCTCTCGAGATTACTTTTATAAGCATGATTAACGGCATCTAACCTTGTTGCTCTTCTTAAATCGAGAACTGAAAGCTGATACTGCTCACGCTGTTCGTAACATAATCCTCTAAGGTTATATCCTTCAGCTACTCTTGCATTTTGAGATATATACTTGTTTAGTTGGTCAATTGCTTCACCGTACCTGCCGGCTTGCATGTGTACTAAAGCTCTCCTTTTCATTTCTTCCGAAGAGTTTTGAGCAGAGAGTTGTGGAACAACTAATAAAAGGAGAAATAAGATGAGTATTTTTGAACTGAAGTTCATCACTCATTATATTTTGTGAGTGGTGTATACATGTTTCCTGAAGTTCTATCTGCTTCAAGTGCATACTTAATTAATGTATCTGCGTTGTCAATATTTTCTTCAATTTCAATACTGTATATAGAAATAAATTCTTGAATTGCATTAATATAATCCATATCTGTGCTTGGTAAATTACTTTGAACATTCTGGATATAGCTAATAACATTTTTTGAACTGCTTTTAACAAGAAGCACCAGTACTTTACCGTCGATTACGCAAATTTTATCTTTTTTATCGCTGGCAAGTCTAATAGCATTCTGCAATTGATTTAATGTCAATAAACCTTTTACATCAGCAACGGGGTTAAGTTTAAACGAGACTAAATTAAATGTCTGACCTGTACTTTTGTAAAGAGCAATTTGGTTATTAACAATCAACTGAAAATCGTTATAATTATATACATTGGAATAAGAACTCATTTCTTTATTTCTAAAGCCGTTACCATTTTGTTTCGATACATGAGGGACAGACGGCGAATGAATTTCTTGTGTTTTTTCGTAAATAACATCTGTTTTTTCTTTCTTTACGAAATCAGTTGTTACACCTTTATATGGTTCAATCTTATATTCCGAAGTAAATTGTCCTTCTGTATGACCAACGTTAGGGCTTATAATTACTTCTCCCCCCTGAAAGCGGTCTTCGAATTTTTTAATAACTTTTCTAAAGTAGATCAATCCTGTGACATATTGAGCAACTGAGTCAACAATTTCTTCAGCTTTTTCTGTTGCAGGTTCGCCGATTATAAAAAGACTGCTTATATCTCTTTCTTCAATGTGTTCAAGTGTTCTTAAGAAACCATCCTTCAAAATTTCGAGATTATTAAATCCAATAAACGGAGTTAATTCATCAAAAATGATTCTTTGGGGATTATATTGATTTACAACAGTTATGATATCATTCATATACTCTAAAAGATATTCATCTTTATTCGGCATTTCGTAAATATCATTTGGAGGAGCAACTCTAACAACAATAATAAGATTTTGATTCATATATGATTGTATATCAAAATTCAAAGATGCAGCCTGTATCATTAAATCTTTCGGTCTCATGGTGGTAAAATAAAGACATACTTCTTGAGATTTAGCAGCCTCAAGAGCAAACTGTAATCCAAGAAGCGTACGACCGGATTTACGGGGACCGACGAGAAGATAACTTCCGCCTCTATATATTCCACCCCACTTCTTGTCTAAGAAGTTGAAACCGGATGATATTAAT
>DSBF01000502.1 GCA_011049495.1 Ignavibacteria bacterium | reverse complement strand
TTCGAAAGCTTACTTACGGAACTAAAATGAAAAAACCTCATCTTGGTTTTTGGCAAATCTGGAATATGAGTTTCGGTTTTTTAGGAATTCAATTCGGGTTTGCGCTTCAAAACGCAAATGTATCAAGAATATTTGAAACACTTGGTGCGAGCATTGACGCAATTCCTATATTATGGATTGCAGCCCCGGTAACGGGTTTAATCGTTCAACCGATTATCGGTCATATGAGCGACAAAACCTGGAACCGGTTAGGTAGAAGACGACCATTCTTTCTTATCGGAGCAATCTTAGCATCTATAGCTTTATTTATTATGCCGAACTCCCCGGTACTTTGGGTAGCTGCCGGAATGTTATGGATAATGGATGCATCAATAAACATATCTATGGAACCGTTCCGTGCGTTTGTCGGTGATATGCTTCCGCCCGAGCAAAGAACAATCGGTTTTTCTATGCAAAGTTTCTTTATCGGAACAGGAGCTGTTGTTGCTTCTGCACTCCCCTACATGATGACAAATTGGTTTGGAATAAGTAATACAGCACCCTCAGGTGAAATTCCCGATTCTGTAAAATTTGCTTTTTATATAGGTGGTGGAGTTTTTTTCTTATCGGTACTTTGGACTGTAATTAGTTCAAAAGAGTACACACCCGAACAACTTGCCGAATTTGAAAAGTATGAAGAGAAAGTTACACCAGTAATTGAACACTCCGATATTGTTCATCATGACAACCAAATTAAATATGGTATTGTTTGGTTTGTTGTTTCGGCATTACTCTTTATCATTTTTGAATTTTTTATCTACATGGATTACGGTTTACTTGTATTTTTCGGCGGTGGTGCGGTATTCGGTTTAATCCAAATATTAAGCGGATTCTTAACCCAAAAAGGCAAGAATGAAAACGGACTTGTGGTAATATTGAATGATCTTTATCATATGCCGAAAACAATGATACAACTTTCTTATGTTCAATTCTTTTCATGGTTTGCTTTGTTTGCGATGTGGATTTATACTACACCTGCGGTAACTCGGCACATTTATAATACAACAGACCCGACTTCTTTTGCTTATAATCAAGGTGCTGATTGGGTTGGAGTACTGATGGCAGTTTATAACGGGTTTGCTGCAATTATGGCATTCTTTATTATGTGGCTTGCTAAAAAGATGACTCGTAAATCAGTACATGCAATTAGTTTAATTTGCGGTGGTATTGGGCTGTCCTCATTTTATTTTATTCAGAATCCTGATTTACTGATATTATCGGAATTAGGAATAGGATTAGCATGGGCTTCAATTCTTGCAATGCCTTATGCAATTCTAACCGGCTCGCTTCCGGCAAAGAAGATGGGCGTTTATATGGGCATCTTTAATTTCTTTATTGTTATACCGCAAATAACCGCAGC
Organism: Ignavibacteria bacterium; assembly: GCA_011049495.1. Taxonomy (GTDB): domain Bacteria; phylum Bacteroidota; class Ignavibacteria; order Ignavibacteriales; family Melioribacteraceae; genus SURF-28. Next base: position 3,637 of record DSBF01000502.1, on the reverse strand, counting down.
CGCAATTTTAGGATTTTTTGTTCGAACAATATTTGACGGACATGCAATTTATGCACTTGTACTAGGCGGAGTTTCATTATTTATTGCAGCGGCATTAGTTACAAAAGTTAAAGACGTAGACGAATCAAAAATTAAAACAGACTAAATAGATGAAGATAATTAGCTTTGAAGGAATTGACGGAACAGGTAAAACAACTCAAATAAATCTGCTTAAAGATTTTTTAATAAAACATAATTATAAAGTTAATGTAAGATCATATCCCGTATACGAATCCTTCTTCGGAAAAGAAATAGGAATTCATTTAAGCAGTAAAGATATCAAACATAATATTGATGCAAGATCAATGGCGCTTTGGTATGCAATGGATAGATGGAAAGATAGAAAAGATTTTATTGCAAACAATCCGGATACGGATATATTGTTGTTAAACAGATACACTCTTTCCAACATGGTATATCAAGTTATTCGTGCAGGAGAACCCGATAATTTAGCTAATTGGGTTGAAGAACTTGAACACGGGATATTAGAATTGCCTCGACCGGATCTCTACTTAATTTTTGATCTTCCATTCGAACTGGCATTAATAAATAATGAAGGCAAAGGTAAACGTGATTACATTGATGGTGAAGTAGATAAGTATGAAAAGGATATTAAATTACAGACAACTGCAAGAAAATTATATAGAGAATTCGGGCAGACTCAAAAAAATGCAGTAGTTATAGATTGTAATGATGCAGACCAAATGCTCCCGGTTGATAAGATTGCAGATAAAGTTAAAGAAGAAGTATCCAAAATAATTTCATTCGGTTAGTATTTCATTATCAACAAATCTACGCTGTAATTTCCAAGGTAATCTTCATCCGAATCATTTGCAGAAAAATCAGTTAATGATAATCTTATAATTCGATAATTATTCTTGACCTGTTCAGTCCATAAAATCGAATTTTCTATAACTCCATCCCCGATATTATCCGTCCTTTGAGTTTTCTTCCATCCTTTAGGAATACATTCGTCTATTTTGTTAGCAAAAAAATTGAATTTTGATTCTGCTTCCTCTGCATCATCTCCTTCATAAAACGACGCATTATAAGACGGATCATCCTCGTTAATAATAGAATCAATGGCTCCATAAATTCTATAAACATTTCTTGTACTTGGAACAGTTTGGGGAAAAATAAAATATGCATTTGCATGAGCAAGTAAATAATTCATCCCGGTACAAAATTCTGCGGATTCATTTAAGAATAATGAAGCGGAATCTGCAAATGCTGTCTGTAAATAATATTCACCCCGCGCAAGACTATCAGCCACAACATATAACACCCATTCACCGCTTACCGGTACTTTAAAACCAAGTGTTACAAAATCATCCCCTCTTGCTGTTGTTTGTTGATATATTTTTTCATCAGGCGTAACAATTACAAGTGACGGACTAAACGAATTTGAAAATAGAATAAAATGAACTCTCTCTCCCTTTGTGAGAGGCATTTGATAACCATCGTATCTTCCAAAATCCGGACGATAAAGATCTTTGGAAGTCAACTCCCCTTCAATTCTTTGATGGTCGACAAAGAATTCTTGTGCATTCAAAGTCATTATTGAAATAAGGATAAAAAACAAAATGCAGACTCTCTTTTTCATATTTCTCCTAATTTGATTGACTTGTCTCAGGTTCTTGATCTTCTTTTACCATAAACCATAATAGAGCAGAAATAGCGAGAGTTACGGAACTAATAATAAATATCAAACTTTTATCGGGAGTATCGCTGACAGCTTGTCCAACACCAAAACTTGCTACAAGCTGCGGAAGTACAACAGAAAGATTAAACAATCCCATAAACAAACCCATCTGCGATTGATCAACTTTTTGTGACATAATAGCAAAAGGCAAACTTATAGTTGCAGCCCAGCCAACACCGAGTACACCCATCAAAATATAAATCATAATTGGTGTAAATCCAAAGAATAACAACCCGGTATAACCAATCGCCATTATCGAAATACAAATTGCATGAGTTTTAACTCGACCTATTCTTCTTGTAATGGGTTCCAAAACAAATGCCGGTAAAATTGCACCAACTGCATTTAATATTAAGAAACTTATTGCAACTACTTTACCCATTTCTATTTGTATAGCCGGAGCAATCTCTGCACCCGTTACATAACCGTAAACTTTATATTGCACATAAGCGAACATATAAACAAACATAGTTTGTATGCCCAGCCAAGTAAATGAATGAGCAGCTAAAACTTTTTTGAACCCGACAATACCACGCTGCTTTTTTGATAGACCTTCTGTTTTTGCAAGTATTACTTTTATTATGAAGTAAAGAGTGATTGCAAAACATAAAATCTCTACATAATAATTATCCATTTTGAAGTTGACCATTCTAGCAGTAAGTGCATAAACCGAGTAAATTAAAAATCCCCACAACGGCTTGATGTTGTTAAGCATTACTAAGAATGATGTATTATCACTTGTTTTGTATGAAGGATCATCATCTTCGGATTGTTTTAATACACGTGGCTCTTCGATAAAAAACGGCGGAATAATCGATAATACTAAAACGAGAGCTACACCGAAATAAATTAAAACATAGTTATCCCAAACAGCACCAATTACATATGCCAGCACACCAAAAGTACCGGAAATTGTCTGCATCCATGCATAACCTTTTGTTCTTTCAACTCCCTCCGGTGTTACATCTGCAATAATTGAGCGTGTTGGATTAAAACTAATATTAATTGCAAGGTCTAAAGTAAGTGCGACTGCAATTGCTACACCTAATATTCCTCCGATTCCAACAGAAGTTGAAATAATATCTATGTTTGGTAAAGCAAGCAGCATTAATGCGGCTAAGAATCCACCGATAAAAATAAAGGGTCTTCTTCTTCCGTTCCAAAACCAAACCTTATCGCTAATCAAACCAATAATAACTTGTCCAAGAATACCGGCAATTGGTCCGGCAGCCCAAACCAAACCCACATCATGAATTTCCAAACCGTATTGTGTGCTGAGTATCCAGCTAAGTGCTGCAATTTGAATGGAGAGTGCAAAGCCCATTGCTGTTGCCGGCAGCGCAAGAATTGCATAAAACACATTCGATAATTTTTTCTGCATTTCTAACATTGTGTTCTCACTAAATTGGTTTATCTAATTTAACAAATAAATCCTTGCTGTTTTTGGGGGAAGATTAAGATTCCCTTGTTCCGTAAATTCTATATATTGATTTGTTAATAATTCCAATACCGCATTTGAGCGGTCAATCTCATTTTTCATTCTACTTAGATCAACTTCATAATTTGTATCATTATTATTTATTACAATCATAAGTTTATGAAATTTACTCTTTTTAAAGAAAACATAAGTTTCATCTTCCGGTTTGAAGTGAAGTAGATTTCCCGATGAAAGAGCAGAATAATTTTTTCTCAATTCGATCAATTTCTTTACATGATTAAAAATTTCATTTTCTGTTTTATTTCTTCCCTCTTCGGTGAATGCATTTCTTTCATCACCGTGGAAACCACCGGGAAACGGCTTTCTTATTCTTCCGTGATGTCCTCCTTCGTTTATACCGATTTCCGTACCATAAAATATTTGAGGGATACCACGAGTTGTAAATAAAATTGTTAGTG